>NZ_JAKSYK010000190.1:0-15057 GCF_022829425.1 Methylobacterium sp. J-072
CGCAGGAGCGGGCGCAGGGCGTCGGCGAGCGCCGGACCGGTCGCCGCCTGCGCCAGCGGCCCCGCTCCCGGGACGCCCACGAAGGCCCGGGCGCTCGCATCCTCGGCGCAGGCCACCACCGGCCGGCCATAGGCCAGGGCCGGGGAACCCGGGTTCAGAAAGAGGCTCAGCACGTGGGCGGGCCGGAGCATAATTCCGCACCGTCGCTCCCCTCTCCCGACCCGCTTCGCGGGCCACCCTCCCCCGCAAAGGGGGGAGGGAGACGCGTGCCCGCTCGGAACCGCAGCTTGGCCGGTTCATTGCCTTGCTCTAGGCTCCCGCAGCGCCGCGCCGTCGCCGCTGCGTCCCCTCTTGCGCCGTGAGCGCCCCCCGGAGTGCCCGATGTCCCGTCGCCCGATGCGCAAGGCCGGCCCCCGTGAGCGTCTGTTCGGCCTGGGGCTCGGCAGCGCCATGCTGGGCGCCCTGGCCGGGCTGATGCCCGCGCCGGCGGCGGCGGTGATCAACGGCACCACCACCCGCGATCCCGACGGCGCCCGGACCTTCGCGGTGCGGATCGAGAGCACCGAGGGCGAGATCTGCTCGGGCACCCTGATCGCCCAGGACCTCGTGCTCACCGCCGCGCACTGTGTGATGCGCCCGGCCGGCTACACGGTGATCAGCGTCGACCGCGGCTTCCGCCAGCACCGCACGCAGGTGATCGCCGCAACCATGCATCCGGATTTCGTGCCCGGCACGACGCCCGAGGACCAGCCCGGCGTCGACCTCGCCCTGCTCAAGCTCGAAGCGCCGCTGAACGCCGATTACGTCCCCCTCGATCCCCGCGGAGCCGCCTCGATCGACACCGGCGCGGCCGTGGACATCGCAGGCTTCGGCGTCGTGGCCGAGAACCGGCGCGACACGGCCCGCACCCTGCGGCTGGCGCATCTCGTCTCGATCGGCTCCCTGCAGGTCGCCAACCGGGTGACCGTCGTGACCGACCGGCGGCGCATGGCCGAGACCTCCGGGGCCGGCGCGTGCCTGGGCGATTCCGGCGGCCCGATCCTCTCCGGAGGGCCCGGCGGCTACCGGATCGTCGGCGTGGTGAGCTGGTCGAGCGGCGCCCTGCAGCAGGGTGCGCGCCGGACCGCCTGCGGCGGCTTCACCGCGGTGACCCCCGTGGCCGAACATACCGGCTGGATCGCCACCCGGTCGGCGGAACTCGCGCGGATTCCAGTGGGCGAGGCGCTGCCCCGCGGCAACCGCTCTGACTGGATGGCCAAGACCGGCCGGCGCCGCTGAAGCTCGGTCCGAAAGGCGTTTAGAGCGCCCAAGACCAGTCTTGGCCCTGAAGCAGGTCAGACCTGCGGCTCGGAACACCGGACCGGCCGTCGCGTTGTGCAACGCAATCGCGTCGGGCGAGGCATCGCGGCCGTCAGGGCCTATTCGCGACCGTCCGCACGCATGTTTACGGAGCAAATTTCATGGCTGATACCGGCAAGGGCGATACCGTCCGCTCGCACAAGACCCGTAACGACACCGACTCGAACGCCAAGCAGGTCTCGGTCCAGGCGCTGAATGCCCGGCTGGCGGACGGCATCGACCTCGCCCTGGCGATCAAGCAGGCCCACTGGAACCTCAAGGGTCCGCAGTTCATCGGCATTCACGAGATGCTCGACGGCTTCCGCACCGAGCTCGACGACCTCAACGACAAGGTCGCGGAGCGCGCGGTGCAGCTCGGCGCCACGGCGTTCGGCTCGACCCAGGCGGTCGCTGAGAAGACCAAGCTGCCGGCCTACCCGACCGGGATCTACGCCATCGCCGACCACGTCGCGGCGCTGATCGACAGCTACGCCGCCTACGCCAACGCGGTGCGCGAGAACATCGACGAGACCGACGAGGCTGGCGATCCCGGCACGGCCGACCTGTTCACCGAGATTTCCCGCGCGGTCGACAAGCAGCTGTGGTTCCTCGAGGCCCACGTCCAGGAGCCGACCGGCACCCTGCGGGACGGCAACCCGGGCCGGTAAGCGCTTAGGTCGAGAGCCCAGCGCATTCGGCGATGGCATGCGCGTTCCCTCCCCCCTTTGCGGGGGAGGGTGGGCCGGCCGTCAGGCCGGGTCGGGAGAGGGGCAGCGCGACGATCGCGGGTTTCACGCCCGTCGCGACCTCTCCGGACACGGCGCTCCCCTCTCCCGACCCGCTTCGCGGGCCACCCTCCCCCGCAGAGGGGGGAGGGAACCGTGCGGGTGTCAGCCTCCCTCACCCAAACTTCAACACCTTGATCGCATCAAAATCCTGCACCCCGCCGCCGACGCGCTTGGTGACGTAGAACAGCACGTAGGGCTTGGCCGAGTACGGGTCGCGCAGCACTCGCAGGCCGGTGCGGTCAACCACGAGGTAGCCCCGGCGGAAATCGCCGAAGGCCACCGACAGGCTGTTGGCCGCGATCTCCGGCATCGCCTCCGCCTCGGTGACGGGGAAGCCGATCAGCGTCGCGGAGCGGTCGGCCGTGAGCGGCGGGTGCCAGAGATAGTTGCCCTGCGCATCCTTAAACTTGCGGATCGCGCTCTGGGTGCGCCGGCTCATCACGAAGCCGGCATTCTGGCGGTAGGCCGCCCGCAGGCTGTAGACCAGATCGAACAGCACGTCGGACGGGTTGCTCTGCGGGAACGCCCCGGCCGCCCCGGTGGCGACGAAGCCGAGCTTGCCCGGCACCCAGGCGGCGTTGGCCACGGTGTCGTAGCTCAGGAAGCCGCGCGGGCGGCTGGCGCCGTTGCCGGTGACGAAGGCCACCCCCTCCTGCTCGGCGAAGGCCATCTCGACCTCGGCCGAGAGCCAGGCGTCGAGATCGACCACGGCGTCGTCCAGCAGGGTCTGGGTCGCGGCCGGCATGGCGTAGAGTTCCATGGCCGGGAACGCGATCTCGGCGAGCACCGGCCCGTCGGTGCCGGGGCGCGGGGCGGTCTCGGCGACCCAGCCGGTGACCGGGGCGCCCACCGAGGCGGCGCGCTTGTACTGGGCTCCGGAGATCTGCTGCACGCTGGCGATCGACCGGATCGGCGAGACCTGCGCGAGCCGGGCCAGCACGGTCCGCTCCAGGGTCTGCGGCACCAGGTAGCCGCCATCCGGTCCCGATCCGGCCGAGAGGGCCTTGGCTTCCAGGCGCTTCAGCCCGGCGCTCTCGCCGGCGCGGACATAGAGGTCGAAGGCGGCCTTGTGCTCCTGCGCGGCCCCGTCCTCCCGGGGACCGGGCTGGCCGAGCGGCGGCCGGGCGCGGTCGAGGGTGATCCGGTCGAGCTGGGTTCGGGCGGCATCCAAGGCCGCGTCGATCCGGGCGAGCTTCTCCTCGGTGAGCACGTCGGTGCCGAGCCGGCCCTCGATCTGGGCGATGCGGGTGTCGTTGGTCTCCTTGAACGCCTCGAAGGCGATGGCGAGTTCGTCGAGGGCGGGCTGGACCGGTTCGGCCCCGGGGCGGCCGGCCTTGTTCTCCAGGCCGGGCAGCGCGCCCTTGGTCTCCGGGGCGGGACGCGACGGTGCGGCGGTGTGGGACATCATCGAACGACCTCGTGGCTGGGGTGGGTGAAGCGGAATGGGGCCGCCGATCGGGGGCGGACCGCGGGGGCGGCGATCCTCCGGGCGAGGCCGCGGATGTCGGCGGGAGTGGGGCTCGGACTCGCCCGGGCTCCCGGCTGCAACGGGAAGGTCACCAGGGAGATCTCCCAGAGATCGACCCGCTGGAGCCGGCGCTCCCCGCCCGCGCCCTTGCCGGCGAGCAGCGTGCGAAAGCCGATCGACAGCCCGTCGAGGCCGCCGCCGCGCATCAGCGCGTCGACCTCCCGGGCGCGCTGGACCGCGAGGTTGAGCTGCCCCTCGGCGAACAGGCCGCGGGCATCCTCGCGCAGCGACAGCCAGCGCCCGATCGGCTCGGCCGGATCGTGCTGGAACAGCAGCCGCACCCCGGCGGCCCCGCGGCTGGCGAGGCTCGCGGCAAACGCCCCCGGCACCACCACGTCGCGGCCGAGATCGGGCACGCCGAACACGCTGGCGTAGCCGGAGAAGAGGCCATCCATCGGCAGGGTCCTCGGTTGGTTTTTCGGGATGGGCTGAGAGGCCGTGGCTTCAAGGACAGCCAGTCCAGAAATGGCAGGCGCTCTCCCTCCCCCCTCAGCGGGCTACGATGTTCACACCTCGGCTTGCGAAAGCCGCCACGCGCCCCCTCTCCCGTGCGGGAGAGGGTTGGGGTGAGGGACCAGGTCTTTCCGGATAAGGCGCATCCCTCACCCTGTCCCTCTCCCGCACGGGAGAGGGGACCCGCGCCACATCCGGGGATGGGTGAATCCGATAGCTCGCAGAGGGGGAAGGGAGAGCGCGCGGGTCTGGGCAGGCGGCGCGCGCCCTTCACCCGCCCGCGGCCGGCTCCGGCGGGTAGCCCACCGCCTCGCGTTTCTCGGCTGCCGACAGGAACCCGGCCGCCTCGACCCGGCGCCACAGGGATTCCCGCTCGCCCGACAGCGCCTCGATCCGGTCGAGGTCGGGCTCCAGGTCCAGGGCGCCGAAGGCGGGCTCCAGCCAGCCGGCGAGCGCCTGGGCGGTGCGGGCGGCGAGCGGGATCAGGGTCTGGCGGTAGAGCGCCCGGTTGGCCTCCGCGTAGTTGGCGTGGGTGCTGTCGCCGGGCAGGCCGAGCAGCAGCGGCGGCACCCCGAAGGCCAAAGCGATCTCCCGGGCCGCCGCGTTCTTGGCCTCGACGAAATCCATGTCCTTGGGCGAGAGGGCCAGCGGCTTCCAGTCGAGGCCGCCCTCCAGCAGCAGCGGCCGGCCGGCATTGGCGGCGCCCTGATAGTTCGCCTCCAGCTCGGCCTTCAGCCGGTCGAATTGCGGCTCGGTGAGCGCCGCGCCGGCGAAGACCAGCGCCCCCGAAGGCCGGGCGGCATTGTCGAGCAGCGCCTTGTTCCAGGCGCTGGCGGCGTTGTGGATGTCGAGCGCGGTGGCGGCCGCCTCGATCGGCGCGAGGCCGGCATGGTCGTCGTCCGGGTGGAACAGGCTGAGCGCCAGGATCGGCGCCACCTCGGGGGCGCCGGGGGCCGGCAGGTCGAACCGCCGGCTGGTCCCGGCGACCGTGTAGACATAGGCGGCGGGCCAGCCGTCCGGGCTCGGCACCATCCGCATCCGGGCCGGCCGCAGGGCCTGCAGGGCGGCGATCCGCCCGTCGAGGCTCACCGCCTCAAGGTAGGCGGTGCCGCTGAGCGCCAGATCCGCATAGACGGTCTCGAGCAGGTGCGTGCCGCTCTCGCGCGGGTTCGGTCGGGCCAGCAGCGCCAGGAGGTCGGCGGCCCTGGCGGCGCCCGGCCCGGTGGCGATGAGCGGCAGGCTCGCCGCACCCTCGGCGACCAGCCGGACCGCCCGGTGCACGATCGGGTTGCCCTGGTAGCCGGCCCGCGCCAGCGCCGCCGGGTCCCGAGGCGTCCAGCTGGCCCGCCCGTCGGTGTAGAGCGCGAAGGCCGGGGCGGCCTTGGTGACGAGGTCAGGCCCAGCCGGGCGGGCTGCGAGGCGCGCGACCCGCGCCAGCCGATCGAGGAGAGTCGCCATGCCGGTGCGATCCTGGGCTAGGGTATGAAGCGCCGATCCGCCCGGCGAGCCGGAGCGGCGTTCGGCGATGCGGTTTTTTTGAGATCGGGCGCCGCCGCGCGGCCGGGTGGGTGCGGCGGATTCGCCGCACCCCGAGCCGTCACCGTGGCGACGCCGCCACAGCCATGACCGGCCGACTCATGTATTCCGAATACAGTTCGTTCCAGAGACCACGAACCGACTCCCGGCGCGCTTCTCGCAGAGGCGCGCCGTATTGTTTTGCGGGTGCGTGCGGTCTGGCATCGCGGCCTCGATCGGCGGATCTGCCCGGCCGCGGGCGATCCCATCCACCCCCCTCATCCTGAGAGGCTGTGAGTCTTTCGATCGATCGCCCTTCGATGTTCCATGTACCCGACGCCTTAGCGGCGCCGGACGGGCCAATGCCCCCAGCACGAGCCGCGGGTCCCCTCTCCCGTGCGGGAGAGGGACAGGGTGAGGGATGCGCGTTTTCCGGAAAGACCTGGCCCCTCACCCCAACCCTCTCCCGCATGGGAGAGGGGGCGTGTCGCGTTCCGTCATGGACCTCGGGCCAAACCTTCGGGGGGACGTCTCCCTTGGGCCCGCGAGCCGGGATGAACCTCCCAAGGAACGCTGCCGCGTCATCGTCTGCCGCGAGCGATGACTCGAAAGACTCACAGCCTCTGGGGCGACGGAGCGCAGCGGAGGCCTCGAAGGGGCCCTCCAGGGATCGCGTGGCTGGCTGGATGTCTCCTTCGAGGCCGCTGCCGCGGCACCTCAGCATGAGGGGATCGTAGGATCTCCCGGGTCTTCCGACCTTTGAAAAAGGCCGGGCCTGGCACCAATCCCGATCAAACCGTCTCGACCGCGCGCTCGACAACGCCGGCCGCCTCGCGGGCGCAGCGGAGCACGGCGGCGCGGTCGGCCTCGTCGGTGATCGCGTGCCACAGGCGCAGCAGCTCGACCGTGGCGCTCAGGTCGGTGCGGACCGTCGGCGGCCCGAAAAAGTCGGAGACCGGGCAGCCGAGAATCTCGGCGAGCCTGCGCAGGCGGCGATGGGCGCTGCCGGGCAGACAGCCCTCAGGATCAGGATCCGCGTTCACGGGCCGCCCTCCGGATATGCGGTCGACATTATCAGGCCGACGGAGTGTATGCAATTTGTGGCTGCAACACGCCTCACGTTCCCGTGTGGGATCGCACAGGCCGAACTCAGAGCCGGCGGATCCGCGGCTCCCGCGCCCCGTCGAGCAGCAGATGCGTGATCGCCCAGACTAGGGCGTCGAGCCGATCGGGCGAGGCGCCGCTCGACAGGCCGTCCGGCCCGAAATCGCACAGCTCGTCCTCCAGGGCCGGGAACGCCCCGACATGGTGGACGAGGCCCCTTGCGTAGAGCAGCGAGACCGGCTCGGCGCGCAGATACTTGCCTCGCATGGCCCGGACCGGGGTGACCGGCACCGCCGGGTCGCACTGGGCCAGCACTGCGGCGGCCATCTCGCCGCCCTGGTTGACCTCGACCACCAGGGCATCGGCCCCGAGCCGGTGATAGAGCGCCAGCGCGGCCCCGGCCCAGGCCTGGGGGCTCGCCCGGGCGAGGCTGGCATCGGCCAGCACGTAGGCCCGGGCGCCGGCCCGGCCCGCGGCCACGATCCCGCAGGCATCCGAGCGCGCGCCGGAGGTCGCGGGCGGATCCACCGCCACGACGATCCGGGCGAGCTCCGGCGCGGCGGCGACCCGGGCGGCCTCCAGGGCGGCGCGATCCCACAGGGCATCGTCCCGGTCGGCGATCAGCTCGCCGTCGAGCTCCTGGCGGCCGAGCCGCGTGCCGGCATAGCGCCCGACCACCTGCTCCAGAAAATCCGGGGCGAGATGCGCGGCATTGTCGTGCGTGCGGGCGCGGCTGACCACGGTGCGCGGGTCGGCGAGCAGGCGGCGGATCAGCGGCACCGGCCGCGGCGTGGTGGTGACGAGGTTGCGCGGGCGCGCGCCCAGCCGCAGCCCGAATTGCAGCATGTCGAAGGCGGCCTCGGGCCGGCGCCACTTGGCCGCCTCGTCGCACCAGGCGGCGCCGAATTGCGGACCGCGCAGGGCATCGGGTTCCTCCGCCGAGAAGGCCAGCGCCACCGCGCCGTTGTCCCAGGCGAGCCGGCGCCGGCTCGGCGACCAGTGCGGCCGCGCCCTTCCCCGGTGCGGCAGGTTGAGGAGGCCGGACGGCCCCTCGACCATCACGTCGCGCACGTCGAGATGGGTCTCGCCCACGAGCGCGATGCGCCCGACCGGCTCGGCCGTGAAGGCCGGATCGCCCCGGGCGAGCGCATCGACCCATTCGGCCCCGGTGCGGGTCTTGCCGCTGCCGCGGCCGCCGATCACCGCCCAGGTCGTCCAGGCGGGGTCCTCCGGCGGCAGCTGGTCCGTCCGGGCCTGGTGCAGCCAGTCTTCGGCGAGGGCCATAACCAGCGGCGCCGGCAGGGTCGCCAGGAAGTCAGGCAGCCGTCCGGCCGCGGACAAAGCCCGCATAGCGGCGCGCGATCTCCGCGCGGAGGGCCGGCAGATCGGGCTCGGTGCCGCCATCGCCTCCCTCCCCGCTCTCTCGCCCGTGTCCCGAACCGATCTCGTCGAGCAGCCGCTTGAGGCCGCCGAGGTCGCGCAGCACCCGGGCGGAATCGAGCACCGCCGCCCCCTCCCCGCTCAAGGCGGCGTCGAAGGCGGCGATCTGCCGGGCGATGTGGGCGCGCAGATGCGCCCGCAGGATCGGCGGATCCGCCGCCGAGACGGGATCGAGGAGGCCGGGCTCGACCGCGGGCTCCGGCTCGGCCTGCGGCTCGGGGCGGGCGACGCCGCAGAGCGCCAGGAGCCGGGTGGCGGCTTCGCGCCCGACACCGGCCGCCTCGGCGACATCCGCCGGATCGTTGTGCGCCTCGCCCAGCAGCCGGGCGAGCGCGGCCCGCCGCGCCTCTGGCCAGCGCGCGGCAACATCATGCCGCCAGCGGCGCGGTCGCAGCCAGCCCGACCGGGCGTTCCAGGTGAGGATCGTGGCCGGCTTCACGCCGGTGCGGGCGCTGATCTCCTCGACCGACAGCGCGGTCTCGCGCAACAGCCGCTCGACCGCCTCGCGCCGCTCGGCCGGCAGGGCCTCGAGTGTCCGCATCGCCGCCGCTCCGCATACTTTTCGACCGTGCCCTGGATGTACCCGAGGAGCGGGACGGTGTCAATCTAAAAATTCCTATCTTTGGATTTTAGGCCGAGATTTTTTGTCCTGTTCCACGCGGTCCCTTCAAGGCTGGCAGCGAGGTTTCGGCGCCCACCCCGTCATTCCGGAGCCGCCTCCGCAAAAGCCCGCCGTGGCCCGGCAATCTGATCCGTACACCTTGAGAGGTCTGCCCGCTCAGCCCTCCCAATGCGCCACGCCGCCATGGCCGGAGCAGGTGCCCCGGTGGTTGCGGCTGAAGCTCCAGGTGTCGTCCCGGCACTGGGCCGTGGCGCCGGCCGGCTTGCCGCCGTCGCGGGTCTTGGCCGGGCGATGGACCTCGAAGCCGTCGCGGTTGCGATAATGGCCGTGCCGGTCGAGGGTCGATTCGTCGGGCGCGCGGAACTCCCGGGCGCTGGCGCCTCCGGCGAGGCCGAGGAGCACGGCACCGGCCAGGGCCAGCCGCACGCAGGCGAGCCGCATCATCGGCCGGCCCTCGGCGCGTCGGCATCCCCGACCGTCGGAAGGCACGGTCACGGTCGGGATCAATCTCACGGCGCACCCTCCAGGTTGTGTTGATTGGCATCAAACACAACTCAAACGGGGCAGTCACGCGCGATGTCGGGTTAGGCTTAAACCTCCTTCAAGTTGTGGATCGACTGCCACGGCAGCGTTCCGGGGCGACGCGACGGGATCCGCCGCCGCCGTCAAATCGCGTGCTGCAGGAAGACCGCAGCCTCGGAGCGGGGCCGGAGCGCACCCGATCCCGATGCAGCCGACGCGGGTCGATTCCGGACGCGCCCAAGTTTCGGCCGATAGAACTCTTTGCACGCCGCGATGCGAGCACCGAAGGCCGAGGTCGATCTGCGTATTGAGCATGGCGCGGCCGGTTTTCGCGAGGCGCCCTGCAAAAATACTGGGATTGCCGTGGGCCTGTATGCGGCGGTAACTTGGGTCGGCTGCTTCGCGGCGACGCAATCGAAAGCGAATACGGGGGCGAAGTGTTCGTTCTGGTGCTGGCGACCCTGGCGGGTGGCATCCTGACCTGTCTGTGCGCCTGGCCCTGGTTCGGCCTCGGCGCGGTCCTCCTGGCACCGTTCGGGGCGGGGAGCGCGGCGGTCTTCGCCGGCCTCCTGGTGGCCGCCCTGCGGAGCCGGCATCCGGCAATGGTGCGCAAGTCGGTCTCGGGCGCGCCCCCCGAGGCGCCGCCCGTCGTCGCCAACGATACGCTGGCGGGTCAACGCCGCCGGGCGTGATCGGCCGCCGGGGCGCGCGGAGTCGGAAACAGGCCGCCCTTGCCCAGGACCGCGGCCAAGCGCGATTCTTTATCGGCCGCCGCCCGGACCGCGTCTCGCGAATGCCGGCAAGCGCCCTCCTGGACTAGGTGCGAGAGCCGGTCCCGATCATCCCCAGATGCGTGGCGCCGAAGCCGGCCGGGTCTTTGAGGCCGTAGCCGAGGGCGCGGTCGAAGCCGATATGCGCGGCCCAGATCAGACCCGCCGCCAGGATCTCCGGCGTCGGCGCGATCACGCCCCAGGCCAGGCACGCCGCCGGCAGGCCGTACCAGTGCCCGGCATTGTAGAGCACCGCCCCCGCGGCGCGCCCGGCACCATAGCCGAGCAGGGTCAGGTCGGGGGCGAGGAACAGCAGCCCGAAAAGCCACCAGCTCGCGTCCAGACGGCCATACGTCACCGCGGCGGCGACGAGGACGACCAGCCCTTCGAGGCGGAGGAGCCGCCGCGGCGCGCCCGTTACGGTTCCGGCCATGATGGGTCTCCCGGCGCATCGTCTTGAATCCGGCATTCGGGACGATGCGCCGGGTGGACGGCCGGAGATTCGATCATTTATGCGTGCATGGCGAGGCAGCGGTTTCGCATGGCATAGCCCGAAAAATGAATACCCCCGACTGGACCCTGCTGCGCTCGTTCCTCGCGGTGGTGGAGATGCGCTCGCTGTCGGCGGCCGCGACCCGCGTCGGGGCGACCCAGCCGACCCTGAGCCGGCATATCCGCGCCCTGGAGACGGCGTTCGGCGTCACCCTGTTCACCCGCACGGCGCGGGGGCTCGAACCGACCGAGGCGGCCCTCAGCCTGATCGCGGACGCCCGCGCCATGGGCACGGCCGCGGAGGCGCTGGCGCTGAAGGCGCAAGGCCGGGCGCAGGGTCTGAGCGGCACCGTGCGGATCACCGCCTCGGTGATGGTCGCCAACCTCCTGCTGCCGCCGATCCTGGCGGATCTGCGGGCGGCCGAGCCGCGCATCCAGATCGAGCTCGTCGCCTCCGATCAGGCGCAGAACTTGCTGCGCCGGGATGCCGACATCGCGATCCGCATGGTCGACCCGACCCAGAACACCCTGATCGCCCGCAAGCTCGGGGAGGCGCCGCTCGGGCTGTTCGGTACGCGCGGCTATTTCGAGCGCCGCGGCCGGCCCCGCACTGTGGCGGATCTGGCCGGGCACGACGTGCTCGGCTTCGACCGCAACGACGCCCTCCTGCGGGCCTACGCCGCCCACGGGCTCCGGGCGGAGCGCAAGGATTTCTGCATCCGCTGCGACGACCAGATGGTTTCCTGGAACCTGATGCTGGCCGGGGCCGGCCTCGGCTTCGCCCAGGTGCTTCTGGCCGGGCGCCAGCCCGAGCTGGAGCAGGCGGAGATCGGCCTGCACCTCGCGCCCCTGCCGGTCTGGCTGGTCCTGCACGAGGAGGTCCGCGGCAACGCCCGGATCCGCCGCGTCGCCGATGTCCTGTCGGAGGCGCTCATCGGTGTGCTGAGCGGCGGCTGAAGGAGACCGTCGTCCAGCCTCCGCCTCACGCCGGCTGGCGCTGCACCGGGGCGAGGCCGAAGCGGATGATCTCGTGGTGGAGCCGGTCCAGCGGCAGGATCTTGGCGGCGGCGCCGCGCTCGATCGCCTCCTTGGGCATGCCGAACACCACGCAGCTCTCCTCGTCCTGCGCCACCGTGAGGGCGCCGGCCCGGCGCATCTCCAGCAGGCCGTTGGCGCCGTCGTCGCCCATGCCGGTCATGATGATGCCCAGCGCGTTGGCGCCGGCGCATTGCGCGGCCCCGCGGAACAGCACGTCCACCGAGGGGCGGTGGCGCGAGACCAGCGGGCCGTCCTTCACCGCCACGGTGTAGCGGTTGCCGCTGCGCTGGAGCAGCAGGTGCCGGCCGCCCGGGGCGATCAGGGCCCGCCCGGGGACGACCGCGTCGCCGTCCTCCGCCTCCTTCACGGCGATGGCGCAGAGCCCGTCGAGGCGCTTGGCGAAGGCCGCGGTGAAATGCTCCGGCATGTGCTGGACGATCACGAGGCCCGGGCAATCGGCCGGCAGCCCCTCCAGCACGTCGCGCAGGGATTCCGTGCCGCCCGTGGAGGCGCCGATGCAGACGATCGGCTCCGTCCCGGCCAGGGTCCGGCGGCGGCCCGACGGCGGCAGCACGGCGTCGGCCGTGAGTTTCTTCTCCACCGCCCGGAGCGGCGGGCGGCTCGTGCGCAGCTTTGCCCCGGCGGCACCCCGGACGGCGTCGCAGACCCGCACGGAGGATTCCATCAGGAACTGGCGCGTGTCGATCCGGGGCTTGGGCAGGACGTCGACGGCGCCCGCCTCCAGCACCTCGAACAGGGTCCGCGAGCCCTGGTCGGTCAGCGTCGAGCAGATGATCACCGGGATCGGCCGCTGGGCCATGATCTTCCGCAGGAAGGTCAGCCCGTCCATCCGGGGCATTTCGAGGTCGAGGATGATGACGTCCGGGACTTCGTCGTGGATGCGCCGCGCCGCGATGAACGGATCGGCCGCGGTGCCGAGCACGGTGATGTCGGGGGCTGCCTCCAGGATGCTGACCAGGGTCTGGCGGACCGAGGCGGAATCATCGACGATCAGAACGCGGATCGGTGCCGTCCGCTTCATCCGATCGCGCCCTTCGACCGGGCGAAGACCGTCGAGGAGACCTGAACCAGGCCCGGCACCCCGGCCCCGGCCATCGATTCCGAGTGGCCGACCACCAGGAAGCCGCCGGGCTGCAGATGCGTGGCGAGCCGGGACAGCACCGCGCGCTGGGTGTCCTTGTCGAAGTAGATCAGGACGTTGCGGCAGAAGATGATGTCGATGTCGCGATCGACCGCGTACTGGGCGTTCATCAGGTTCAGGTGCTTGAAGCGCACGCGGGCCCGCAACTCCGGGACGATCCGCCCGACCTTCCAGGCCGGGTCCCGGGCATTCATCACGTAGCGCCTGCGGAAATGCGGCGGCACCGCCTGGAGGACGTCCTCCGGGTAGATGCCGTCGGCGGCGACCCGCAGGACCTCCGTGGAGACGTCGGTGCCGAGGATCGCGTAGTCGAGGGCGTGCCCGGCCATCGCCATGTCGTGCAGCACCATGGCCAGGGTGTAGGCCTCGGCCCCCGTGGAGGCGGCGGCGCTCCAGATCTTGAGGCGCGCTTGCGCGGCGGCGCCCCGGCGCAGCCTCGGCACCAGCTCGTCCCGGAGCTGGTCGAAATGCGCCGGCTCGCGGAAGAAATCGGTCTTGTTGGTGGTGACGCAGTCGATGATGTGGACGAACTCCTCGGAGAGGTGACCCTCCTCGAAGACGTGACGCCCGTAATCCGACAGGGACTCGATCTCGAGGGCGCGCATGCGCTTGCGCAGCCGCCCCTCCACCATGGTGCGCTTGGCCGGGGGAATCTGGATCCCGACCCGGTCCTGGATCATCTCCGCGACGGTGTCGAAATGGCGGTCTTTCAGGCGCGGCATGGCATCGGTCCTTTGCGGCGATCAGGCCGCGAGCGACGGCAAGAGCAGGGCGGGGTCGTCGCCCGCCATCAGCGCCTTGAGGTCGAACACGACCACGAAGGCCTCGCCCTTGCGGCCGATCCCGGCGATGTAGGTCGAGCGCCAGCGGCCGCCGACATCGGGGGCGGGCTCCAGCTCGGCGCTGTCGAGCTCGGCCACCTCGATCACCCGGTCGGCCACGAAACCGACCCGCATCTCGCGGGTCTCCATGGGGATGTTGAGCAGGATGATCCGGGTCGCCGGGGTCACGCCGATCGCCGGCAGGCCGAGCTTGGTGCGCAGGTCGATCACCGGGTAGCTCTGGCCGCGCACGTCGATCATGCCGACCAGGAACGGGGGCGCGTGCGGCAGGGCCGCCGGTACCCGGTAATCGAGGATCTCGTGCACGGATTCGATGGCGATCCCGAAGATCTCGCGATCGAGGCCGAGGGTCAGATATTGCCACACGCTGGACATGCTGGTCTCCGGCTGGGCCGCTGCCGGTCGGGTCCTGCCCGAACCGGGGGACACGGGCTTGCGCCGCGGCGACATGGGGATCGGTCGTTTGGGGATCGGTCGTTTCAGGGACGGCACCGCGCGGGCGAAGAACCCGCGCGGTGCCGGGGCCGCTCACGCGGCGCGGACGAAGTCGGCGTCGCGGGCGTCGCCGTCGCCCATGTCGAGGTCGAAACCGCCGCCCACGGCCCGGCCGGGCCGGCTGAGGCGGGTCTTGACGGCGCCCTTGACGGCGGCCCCCTTGGCCGGCGCGCCCATCCGGGCCGCCGTCGCCCGCAGCTGCGTCGCCGCCACGTCGATGCGGGCATCCGCCTCGTCGATGCGGAAATAGCCGATCGTCGCCTGCAGCCGCTCGGCTTGCGTGGCCAGCTCCTCCGAGGTCGCCGAGACCTGCTCGGAGGCGCTGGCGTTCTGCTGGGTCACCTTGTCGAGCTGCTGGATCGCCTGGTTGATCTGCGCCGACCCGACATCCTGCTCGCGGCAGGCCGCCGAGATCTCTTCCACCAGCACCGCGGTCTTGCGGATGTCGGGCACCAGACGCCCGAGCATCTCGCCGGCCTGCTGGGCCGCCTTCACCGTGTCGACCGACAGGGTGCCGATCTCGGCCGCGGCAGCCTGCGAACGCTCGGCGAGCTTCCTCACCTCGGAGGCCACCACCGCGAAGCCGCGGCCGTGCTCGCCGGCGCGCGCCGCCTCGACGGCGGCGTTGAGGGCCAGGAGGTCGGTCTGGCGGGCGATCTCCTGCACGATGGTGATCTTCTGGGCGATGGTCTGCATGGCGTCGACCGCCTGCCCGACCGCGACGCCGCTGGCCTCGGCGTCCTTGGCCGATTGCCGGGCGATCGCCTCGGTCTGGCTGGCATTCTCGGCGTTCTGTTTCACGTTGGCCGCCATCTCCTCCATGGAGGCCGAGGCCTCTTCGGTGGAGGCGGCCTGCTCGGTCGAGCCCTGCGACAGCTGCTCGGCCGAGGACGACAGCTCCTGCGAGCCGGCCGAGACGTTGCTCGAGGCGAGGATGACCTGGCCCAC
>NZ_JAKSYK010000131.1:0-49377 GCF_022829425.1 Methylobacterium sp. J-072
CCGCCACGCCCGCGCTGCACACCACCGAGATCTTTGGCGAGCCGATCTTCACCTACTCGTACCGGGACGCGGTGATCGACGGCCATCTCAACGACCATGAGCCGCCCGTCCGGATTGAGACCGCGTTGGCGCGCTACGGCATCGAGTTTGCCAAGTCCGACCAGTTGGAGTTCTTCAACCCCAAGACTGGTGAGATCGATCTCGCGCACGCGCCCGACGCTCTGCGCTTCGAGGTTGAGCAGTTCAACAGGAAGGTGGTCACGGAGAACTTCAACAAAGTCGTGGCCGAGGAACTCGCTCGGCACATCGACCCGAGCCTGCCGGGCAAGACCCTGATCTTCGCGGCTTCGAACGACCACGCTGACATCGTGGTGAAGCAGGTTAAGGACGCCTTCCAGACCGCCTACGGCGAGATCGATGACTCCGCGGTGAAGAAGATCACCGGCAAGGTGGACAAGGTCGGCGACCTGATCCGCGCGTTCCGCAACGACGCCAACCCGAAGATCGCAGTCACGGTGGATCTCCTGACCACTGGCATCGACGTGCCGTCGATCACCAACCTCGTGTTCCTGCGGCGCGTGAACTCCCGCATTCTCTACGAGCAAATGATCGGCCGGGCGACGCGGCTATGCCCGGACATCGGCAAGGACGTGTTCCGGATCTTCGACGCGGTGGATCTCTACCCCCACCTCCAGAAGATCACCGACATGAAGCCGGTCGTGGTCGCGCCCGCGATTGGGTTTGAGCAACTGGTCGCGGAACTCGCCTCCGCCGACGATGAGCGGCAGCGCGAGACCGTTCGGGCACAGTTGGTAGTTAAGCTGCGGCGTCGGCTCAAAAGCATGTCCGAGGAGGCGCACAGGCGCTTCGAGGCAGTCGCGGGCGAGACACCTGAAGCGACGTTGGCGCGGTTGCACGCGGCGCCCGGCGGGGACCTCGTCACCTGGGTGCGTGCGCATCGGACTATTGGGGCGGTGCTCGATGCGTCCGGAGGCGATGGTGAGCCCGACCGCAAGCCGATCTCGCCTCACCCGGACGCGGTCATCAGCGTAACGCGCGGCTACGGTACAGCCGAGAAACCCGAGGATTTCCTCGACGGGTTCGCCACTTTCGTGAACGAGAACGTGAACACCCTCGCGGCCTTGAAGGTGGTGGTACAGCGTCCGCGCGACCTCACGCGTGCACAGCTACGCGAACTCCGTGCTGAACTCGACCGCGCAGGGTTCCCCGAGGCGACGCTCAAGCGCGCCTGGAAGGATGCGAAGAACGAGGACATCGCCGCCTCGATCATCGGCTACGTCCGCCAAGCTGCACTGGGTGATCCGCTCCTGCCCTACGAGGAGCGCGTCGCCTCAGCGATGAAGCGGATCATGGCGCGCCAGCCCTGGACGGATCCACAGCGCGGGTGGTTGAAGTGCATCAGCGAGCAGATCGTGCGCGAGGTCGTCGTTGATCGCGAAGCGCTCGACCGCGAGCCTTTCCGGAAGGACGGTGGCTTCGCACGTCTCAACAAGATTTTCAGCGGCGGCGTGGAGACGCTCCTCGCCGACGTGAACGAAGAACTCTGGAAGCAGGCAGGCTGATGGAAGCGGTCAACCCAACCACACGCGAGATCGTCGCCAAGCTCTGGTCGCTCTGCCACGTGCTGCGCGACGACGGCGTCGGCTACAACGAGTACGTCACCGAGATCACCTATTTGCTGTTCCTGAAGATGCTCGCCGAGACCGGCGGCGAGGGGCGCCTACCCGCTCAGTACCGCTGGGCGGGGCTCGCCGGACGCGAAGGGCTCGATCAACTCGACCACTATAAGCGCCTGCTACTCGACCTCGGCAATCCGAAGATCGAGACCGACCATCTCGTGCTCGCGATCTTCACGGACGCGCAGACCCGCCTGACCCGGCCGACGAACTTGAAGGCGCTCACGAGCGCGATCGACAAGCTCGACTGGTTCTCAGCGCGCGAGGAGGGTCTGGGCAACCTCTACGAGGGCTTGCTGGAGAAGAACGCGGCGGAGAAAAAATCCGGGGCCGGACAGTATTTTACACCGCGCCCACTCATCGACTGCATCGTGCGTCTCATGCAGCCGCAACCCGGCGAGGTGATCCAGGACCCGGCCGCGGGTACAGCGGGCTTCCTCGTAGCCGCCGATCACTACATCAAGGAAAAGACCGACAACCTCTACAAGCTGCCGGAGGCGCAGGCGTTCTTCCAGCGCAACGGTGCCTATCACGGCGCCGAACTCGTGCACGACACACACCGTCTCTGCCTGATGAACCTGATGCTGCATGGCATCGAGGGGGGTGTCGAACACGCGGACACGCTGTCACCGGACGGGGAGGCTCTCGGCAAGGCCGACATGATCCTGACGAACCCACCGTTCGGGACAAAGAAAGGTGGTGGACGCCCAACGCGGAACGACTTCTCGGTCACGGCCGAGACCTCGAACAAGCAGTTGGCCTTCGTCGAGCACATCGTGCGGGCGTTGAAGCCCGGCGGCCGGGCTGCGGTGGTAGTGCCCGACAACGTGCTATTCGAGGATAACACCGGCCGTCGTCTGCGCACGTGGCTGATGGACCTATGTGACCTGCACACGATCCTGCGGCTACCGACCGGCATCTTCTACGCGATTGGCGTGAAGACGAACGTGCTGTTCTTCCGGCGGGGGAAGACCGACAAGGGGAACACGAAGGCGGTCTGGGTGTACGACCTGCGCGCCGACATGCCCGCCTTCGGCAAGACGCGCCCGCTGACCGTAGCGGACTTCGCGGACTTCGAGACCGCTTACGGTGCTGATCCGAACGGTGCAGCGGAGCGGCAGGATCAGGGTGAGACCGGACGCTTCCGGTGCTTCACGCGCGAGCAGGTGACCGAGCGCAACGACAACCTCGACATCGCGTGGCTCCGGGATACAGAGGCCGACGCCGAGGAGGGCCTGATCGAGCCCGAAGACATCGCGGCGGCGATCATCGGGCACTTGCGGGCGGCGTTGGCTGATATCGAGGCGCTCTCGGACGTACTCGATGGAGATGAAGCGGTCGCAGCGCTGCCGGAGGCTGCGGAATGACTCAGGCACCTATAGGCTGGACTGCGGTGACCCTCGATTATCTCACCCGTAGCGACAGCCCAATTTGCTACGGTGTCTTAAAACCGGGAGATCCGGATCCTGAAGGCGTTCCGATGGTGCGTGTTACCGACATACGCACCAACGAGTTCGACTCTTCGCAAGTTGCTTACATAACACCCAAGCTGGATGCTGAGTTCAGTCGCAGTCACGTAACCACAGGCGACGTGCTGATTTCTGTTCAAGGAACCGTGGGTCGCGTTGCTGTAGTTCCAAAATCATTTCCCAGAGGGAATATCTCTCGAACAATTGCTCGCATACGTCCGATTGACCCATCTCTGTCGCGCTGGATCCAGAGCGCTTTGTTGGCACCTGAGCAACAGGCGAAAATCGATGCCGACACAGGAGGCACTACGCGGGACAGTCTCAACATCGGTGACCTCCGAGAAATCACCATCCCTCTCGCTCCTGCGAATGAGCAGCGTCGGATCATCGCAAAGATCGACACCCTCTCGGCCCAGTCGAAGCGCGCACGCGACCATCTTCAGCATGTGTCGCGGCTGACGGAAAAGTACAAGGAATCGATCCTTCGGGCTGCCTGTGATGGCAGCTTAACAGAGGATTGGCGAAAGAGGCATGGTGCTCCAGAGCCAAGGTCTGAAGGCTTGCTCTCTCTGATTGGAACGCCGATCAGAAACGGCTTGTCCATTCGCGGGACAGATCAACCTCCAGGAATTCGATCACTACGGCTCAGCGCACTTCGTAACCGGACGGTTGATTTGGACGCGGTGCGGTTCCTGCCGATCGACGCGAGGCGCGCCGAGCCGTATCTGATCCAACGTGGGGATATACTGGTCAGTAGAGGTAATGGAACGAAACATTTCGTCGGCATCGCGTCCCTGGTTCCGAGTGTCGATCAACCTACGATTTTTCCGGATACCGCCTTCCGTATTCGGCTAAATCAATCGGTCGTGCTTCCCGAATGGTTTGCGCTGGTGTGGAATGCGCCTCAAGTGCGCATGCAAATTGAGAGTGTCGCGAAGACAACGGCAGGCATATGGAAGGTGTCGCAAGGTGACCTTGCGCGCATTAAACTCATCGTCCCGTGCATTGACGAGCAGTGCCAAGTTCTGGCACGAGCAAGCTCGGCGATACAATGGGTTGATCGCCTTGCAAGTCACGCGACACACGCCCGCAAGCTTACAGACCATCTCGATCAGGCTGTCCTTTCGAGGGCGTTCCGCGGCGAGCTTGTGGCGCAGGATCCGGGCGATGAGCCCGCGAGCGTGCTGCTGGAGCGGATCAAAGGTGAACGAACGGGACCAACACCTGCTCGTCGAGGCCGCGGTCGTCCGCGTCTGGCATCGGCGACCTGATGTCCATTCCCGACTTCCAGACCTTGATGCTGCCAGTGCTCCGCGAGGCGGCAACGGGCGAGAAGCGCATCGGCGACGTGGTCGAGCGCCTTGCCGACGAGTTCAAGCTCGCCCCGGAGGACCGCTCGCACCTACTGCCGTCCGGCCGCCAGACCACCTTCGCTAACCGTGTACATTGGGCCAAGAGTTATCTCGGCAAAGCCGGGCTCGTCGAACTCACCCGCCGCGCCCACTTCCAGATTACCCCGCGCGGTCGCGAGATCCTTAGCCAGCCGCCCACGCGCATCGACATCAAGTTCCTGACCCGGTTCCAGGAATTCCAGTCGTTCCGCTTCGCCCAGGACGGCGTCGACGAGCGGGCCGAGGCGGCCGTGCAGGCGGACGGTGCCACGGCAGACTTGACGCCAGACGAGGTCATGCGCGCGGCCGGACGCCAACTCGAAGCAGCGCTGGCCAGCGAGTTGCTCCAGCGCGTCGTGGCGGGCACACCAGCGTTCTTCGAGAGCCTCGTCGTGCGCCTACTCATCGCGATGGGCTACGGCGGCTCCGTCAACGACCTTGATCGCGCACTCGTCGGCAAGTCGGGCGACGGGGGCGTGGACGGCGTGATCGACCAGGATCCACTTGGGCTCGATCGCATCTACGTCCAAGCCAAGCGCTACTCCGCCGACAACACGGTTGGCGCTTCGGCCATCCGTGACTTTTTCGGGAGTCTCGACCGCTTCAAAGCGACGAAGGGGCTGTTCGTGACGACCTCGTCGTTCACGTCCTCGGCGCGCGAGACGGCAGAGATGCTGAGCAAGCGCATCGTGTTGATCGACGGTCCGCAACTTGCGCGGCTGATGATCCGCCACGAGGTCGGCTGCCGGATTGAGGAGCGGCTTACTATCAAGAAGCTCGACGAAGAATTTTTCGACGGGTAACTTAGACGCAACTTAAAGAAATCAAGGACATATGAATGTCATCCATCTTCGCGCTCGTTAACGACATAGACACGGGCGAAATCGTACTACCTGCAATTCAAAGAAACTTTGTCTGGGATACATCACGCATCGAAAAATTGTTCGACTCTTTGATGCGCGGCTATCCTGTGGGGATAGTTCTTTTGTGGGAAACGTACGAATGCATTCAGTATAGAAATTTTACAAAAAACCATCGCAGCGACGAACAATATATATATGCTGAAAACGCCGATCGAAAGCGTCTCAGGTACGTTTTAGATGGCCAGCAGCGTCTTACTTCCATCAATATAGCCCTTAATGGTTCCTTTCAGGGAAAAACATTCTTTTTCGACTTATTAAGCGGATCAAGCAGCGACGACACAAGCGAAGAGAAGTATTCATTCAAATTTGCAGACGCAAAAGATATCGACGCAGAAAACTCCGCTATATCTGTTTCTGTACAGTCCGGTGAATCGCCGTGTTACTGGCATTCTCTGCCGAAGCTTCTGAAAATGACACCCATCGAAACTATGAAGTTGAAGTCGGAAATCCAGCAGATAGATCTTTTGTCTGACGATGCGAAGCTTAAATTAGAAGAAAATCTGTTCCAGATCAAGTACGTTTTTACAGAAAACTCGGAATGCCTCAAGACGCAAATCATAGATGCAAGCCTACCCGCAGACTATAAGGGTAGAAAAACAATTTTCGACATACTTGAAATTTTCGTCCGCATAAACAGCCAGGGCGTGCGATTGAGTCGATCAGATCTCATCATCAGCATGCTGCGACTTTATTGGCCTGAGATTAGCACGCTTCTACCGGATTTTCTTGTTGAAATAAATTCTGGCTCTGACCTCAAAATAGATAACGACTTTGTGATACGTTGCTTATTTTCAACTTCAGGAATAGGAACTCGATTGGATTTCGATCTTCTTCGCAAGAAATCTAATGTTGACGCAATTCGAAGCTGTTACGACGGTTGCTTGAACGCAATTAGGCAAACCGTGGATTTTGTAAGAATTTCATGTCAAATTGACTCGTCGCGGTTGATTGGCGGCCTGAATACTCTGATCCCCTTTGTGCATTTTGCGTTCTTGAACAAGGCCGATGTATTTTCTACCGACGGGAGCGCGGCGCGAAAGGCACTCTATATTTTCGCTTTCTCTAAAGTTTTTACTCAACATTCGGACAGTAGGACCGGTGCATTTATCCGCGATTTCGTTAACGAAGGCAGCGTTGTTTTTCCTGTTGAAGGCGCTGCGCAGTTTGTGAATTGGAAAACTGGCTTCAATACCATCGATAGTGGTCTCATTTCATATAACGTAGAGCTAGCCTTAAGCATTTTGCAACAAAGAAGCGGCGGAAAAGTCTATTTTAGTAAAAACTTGCCTGAAATCGATCACATATTTCCGCGATCAAAAATGGAGGAGCGCTACGATAGCGCCTTGGTAAACGATATAGGAAATTTATGGATCCTACAGCAGGTCGCTAACAGGAATAAAAGCGCCAAGGATCCTCGGGAGTTTCTGTCGGCTGTAGACAAAAAATTGCTCAAGAACGCGCTTATCGATATAGACTTGTTAGATCAGAGAAAATTTAGATCATTTGTCTCAGAAAGGAGAGAAAAGATATTTGAAATTGTCTCGCGGATGACCGAGCTAGACGACCCTGCGCTTTCGACGGCGTTATCTGGTGAGGCCGGAGAAGACGAAATATAATCGCGCAACTCTCCAGGATTGCGTCGGGGCATTACCAAGCAAATTTTGCTGGCAATGCCCCGATGCGTTGCGGACGGGACAAATTTCTGAAGAAGCCAGAAATCATATTCATGGTATTATTTTTATAGTCTGCGATTATAGGTCGGCCGATCCTGCTCTCAGATCGTCGCCGACTCGCAAGGCACACCGTCGGTTCATTTTAGCTACGACCCTCTTGATTTGCCCGCCACGAACTCGCGGTGGCCGAAGCTCCTCAGGAGCCTTTGATCCCGCTCACGTTGTGGCCGGTTCTCCAGAATGTTGGGGCGTCCGCGACGACGGGCGAAGCCGTGGTCATGTTCGCAGTGGTCCACGGGATCTGGTTCTCCCATGTTCAACGGTTGAACTTCGCCCTCCTGAAGCGCTGCGTAGCGTCAGCCTTGTCTCCGATCCGGCTGGCGACGACGCGCCGGCCGTCGGCCACTGTTACGACCTCTGCCTTCCCACTTTCCTGGGGCCGATCCTTCCTCGTTCCACTTCCTGTCCCAAAACCTCCTCGTTTCCGACCCTCATTTCCCCTTCGGCGGCACGCTCATTCCAGCTTGTCCCGGAACCATCTGGTTCCAGGACAGGGTTCGTGGCCTACCGACAAGCCACGAATACGCTCAGGCCCTTGGCATGCTCAGCCAGATCGGCCGGGGTGAGGGCGGTGGTGTCAGTCCCTGCGGTGTAGGCCACGCCGTTGCTCTCCAGGAACGCTCCTGCCAGCGAGCCTTTGATGGCGAAATTTACGTTCTGCGGAATATCGCCATTCGTGGCGACCATCACCTTCAAGGCGTTAAGCTTTGCGCTCACCACACCGATCAGGTTGCCGAAGGCGTCCACAAGCGGGCCACCTGAGTTGCCCGGCTGTACGGGTGCTGAGATCTGGAAGTAGCGGCTATCATCGGCCAGCCCGGTCAGCGCCGTGACGTTGCCCAGCGTGAAGTTACCCGAGGTCGAAAGCATGCCCGTTAACGGGTAGCCGAAGACTGCCACGGCCTCTCCGAGCCGAACCCCGGTGCGCAGCGCGGCAATCTTCACCGGAGTTATCTCCGCCTTCAGCAGAGCAAGGTCATTTGTCCGGTCCTGAGCCACGAGCCGAGCGGCTACCAGCCCATTTGGCCCAGACACCTCGATGGCCGCGCAGTCCTGGACGACATGGGCGTTCGTCAGCAGGTGGCCAGCGCGACTGATGAAAAAGCCAGTGCCCGATGAGGCCGTATGCGGCTTGGGATGGGGCGACCGGGGAGCGACTGCGGGTGGCGTCGGAACGATCGGAGGCGAGGGTGTGGCCACCGCAACTGCCTGAGGCGGCGGGGCAACTGCGATCGGGGCGATGAATGGCGCGCCCGACATGCTTGCGGCTAGGGACCCCGAAACCAGCACCGCCACGCGCTCCATGTGCAGCCCGGCTTCGGCGGTCTTCCACGTTATGAAGAACCCGAGCGTGCCTCCACCGTCGCGGTGGAAGCGCATGTACCAGTCCAATCCGTCCGCCCCAGACGCCGATATCGCGAAGAAGTCCGGGCGGAGCACCTTATAGTTGATCCGCGCCCCGTCCGCGGCGAGCCGTTCGAGGGCGGTACGGTAGCCATCCTCCAATGCGCTCGGCGTAGCGATGTAACTGAGCGTCACGCGCTTGGCAGAGTCGGTCCAGGTCAAGCCCGAGCCGGTACGCTCCTCGCGCAACCCGAGGCCGAACGGCACCCAGATCGTGCGGCCCCGGGACGGGTGCGACGCCGTCTGAAACCCCCAAATGCGCAACAGCGGCGTAGCCTCGCGCATGAGTCCGGCGGCCTGACCCTCGTCGATCACCCCGGAGACGGGTAGCCCGCTTTGTGATTGATAGCGCACAACCGTCTCGAACAGCCGCTTCGAGAAATCGACATTCGGCACGGCGACCTGTTGGCCGGTGGCGGTCAGCAGCACCTGGAGCCGAATACGCTGGTCGATCGGCAAGGTTTGAAAAGCCGCGGCGGCCACCTCGTACCGGGCCGGTCCCGCGGGCACAGTGATCGCGGGCGGTGCGACTGCCAGCGGCGCCAGCCATGGCGTCGCATAGCCCCCCTCGTTCAGGTGGCGGCGCAAAGCGCTCGGGAAGTCGATCTTGCGTTTGCGCGAGTCTGGGCATTTGGCCAGCGGCAAAGCGACCGTACACTCCTCGTAAGGCCACTCGTCATTGCGGTCGTAGACTTGCAGCATGCGCGCCCACGCCGCTTCTCCGCGGCCGACGAGGATGCTCTGCGCGACCCAACCGCCGAGGAAGTTGTTGTCGCGCCACCGCTCGGGATCGAGGCTGGCAGCGTGCTCCATGCCCGCGAGCCGCTGGCGTTGGTAGCCCGCGAAATCGGCGTGACGCGTCACATCTTCCAGGCGACCGGCGCGTAGCCAGTGGATCTGAGCAGGTGGGTTGGCCGAGGCGTAGGGGCCGAAGGCGTACAGAAAGCTATTGTCGCTGCTAAGCAGTTCGTAGGCGCCATCACCGTCGAGATCCTCGAACGTGTAGCCACCTCCGCCATCCAGCGTCTCGCCGTCCGCGACGAACCAGCGGCCGGTACGCGGGTCCTGCGTTGCGATTTTCGTCACCGTGCAGCAATGCGCGCCACCCCAGAACGATGAGAACACGAGGCTGGGGCGCAGCGAGGCCGGGTCCAGGCGCACGACGGCCAACTCGGCAAAGTCCGAATTCGAATCATCGTCCGTCCCGCGGGTGGACTGATCCAGGGATAAGGTGAAAGCCGCCTGCCCATCCTCGCGGGCCGCCGCGACCGGGTAGCGATCGTTGTCTTTCCCCCTCCCACTCGTGAGGACGACCGACAGGGCGCCGACGCGCAGAACGCTGTCCTGCTTGCCATCGTATTTGGCGATCGGCTCGCCCACCGAGGTCGGAGGCACCCAGACCTGCTCGACGTAGCTATCGCCGCGCGAGAAGATGAAGTCGGTCGGCAAGCCGCCCGCACGCGTGAGACGCTGGCGCAGGGCGCGCGGATCGACGGCGTTCTCCGGCCCGACGACGACCGCGAACCAGCCGTTGGCCGCGCGCATGACACGCACGTTCGCGAACTGCCAACGGTAATGGCGGGCGACACCGATGGCGGAGTCGAGGTCCGGTCGGCTGGCGAGGACGACCCAACGGGCGGAGCCGGAAAGGGTAAAGCTACCTGCGCTGGTGGCCAGCGGCGCCATGGTGAGGAGGAGCGACGCGATGAATGCAGCCCACAACCTAGCCATGCAGATCTCCCGGTCACAACCTGACCGGGTCAGCGCTTCAAATCAATCTCACATCAGCGTGTGCCAACCATCCGGCGGCGACGAATCGATATGACGGTGTCAAATTTCTGAAGCTGCCGAGACTCTCGGTGCCCGGCTGATCTGCCACAGCTTTGGCACACCCCTGGCACACCACCCCTGGACAGAACCGGATCACCGGATCGCCGAGACGCTTAAGTCATTGCTAAATGTAGGGAAAATTGGCGCACCCGACACGATTCGAACGTGTGACCTTTGCCTTCGGAGTGCACTCGCCGAAGGCAACCTTCTTTATAGAATCGGCTCCATCAAAATCCCTTGATGAGAGCCATGATGCCACCGCATCGGACACGCTGTCACCTGAGACTGCGGGCGTGCCGCCAGATGCTGCGGCCACGAAGATCGCGTAGCGTTCGCGAGGTTAATTAGGCGCAATCGGTAAACACGGCCTCAAGCCAGCAGCGCGGGCCTGTTGTGAGTTGCGTTGTGATAATCGCGCCGGAACGAACCTTAATCGACCTAAAATGATCTAAAATCCCGATCGGCCCGACGTGCTTACGATAGAAAAACCCCTGTCGGAACAGAGGTTTGACTGGAGCGGGCGATCGGGATCGAACCGACGACATTCAGCTTGGGAAGCTGACGTTCTACCACTGAACTACGCCCGCGGACACGGCCGGTGCGGTAGTCTCGCGCCCACGAGGCCGGGGCCTCGCGGGTGCTCCGTGCGCCCGTGTACGAGAGCGATCTAGCAGCCCGCCGACGAGTCCGTCAAACACGGTTTTTCGGTTTCCGTATGGCTGCGTGTTCCCAGGTCGGACTGGGGCCAATGGAGCCGCCTCGGCCTGAGCGGGGGGCTCACGCGATCCGGGACAGGTTCCCCGCGGCGGCGTGCGACTCGCGGGCGGCGTCGTAGGCCCGGTTGCGCAGGGCCGTCTCGCTGGGCAGTTGCTCGACGACGTTGCCGGACCGGGAGTCGACCACCTGGAACACGATCGAGCTCGTGTCCGGATCCTGGATGTAGCGCGCCTTGTCGCCGGTCGGGGTGATGTCGAGCCTGACCGCAGGCTCCAGCGGGGCGGTGGCGGCTTGGGCCGGCGTCGTTTCCTGAGTGGCGGCCGGGGCGGCCGACGCCGCGAGCGATTCGAGACCCTGCGGCCCCGGCGTCGTCGCGTTGAGCGGACGGATATCCATGGCTGATCTCCTGCGATCCTGTGATCGAGGGATTCAGCGGTTCTGCCGCCTAAGCGTCCGTTAACGGACGCCCCCGGCGCAGGGGATGGTTGCGCGGCAGCCCGAGTCGCGATGAAGATCCCGTTACCGGAACGGCATCATTTTGCGATTCGTCCAGTCATTGATCCCGCCTGTCGCGCGGGTGGGGCGATCCGTGTCGCTGTTGCGCCACGGGGCACGGCACGCGTCCGGAGGTATCCATGCGCTGGACCCGAATGGCGATGGCGCTTCTGGTTGCGGCGTTTGCCGAGGCACCAGCGGGCAGCGTGCAGGCGCGATCAGGATTATCACCCCGGGAGGCGTTCATCCAGCAGCATCGCTGCGAGGTCGTGGCGCGCCTCGACGCGATCCATCGGCGCGGACCCATCGAAACGTCGCGTGATCGCTTCATCGTCGTGGCGCTGCGCGATCGGCCGATGCACTACGTCCAGTGCATCTTCCAGCCCTTCGATACCGCGATGCTGTGCGAAGCCTCGTCGGGCGCCTACGGGAAACCGGGTTTTCGGCTCCAGGCGCAATCCCAGGCCGCCCTCCGGGCCCTTCAGTATGCGCAAGCCGACGGAGGAGCGAATTTCTCGCGCACCGTCATCCTCGGAGATCCTCCCGATGTCGGCATCGCCGCCGAACTGATGCTCGCGGCGCTCTACGATGCCTACGGGGCCGAGCTGGACTCGGCGATCGCGATCACGGCGCCGCGCGGCGGCGGCGCCGGATGCGGCACGCCCACGTCCTGAGCGGACGGGGCGTGCCGGCTCCTCATTCGGCGGCGTCGATGTAGAGCTTGCCGCCCTCCGCCAAAAACTCCTGCGACTTCGCCCGCATGCCGGCCTCGGCCTCGGCCTTCGACATCGCGGGCGACGCGCCCACGACCTCGCCGGCCTCCTCCATCGCCAGCACCTCGGCGCGCAGGTCCTGCGTGATCTTCATCGAGCAGAATTTCGGCCCGCACATCGAGCAGAAATGCGCGACCTTGTGGGCGTCCTTCGGCAGGGTCTCGTCGTGGTAGCGGCGGGCCGTATCCGGATCGAGGCCCAGGTTGAACTGGTCCTCCCAGCGGAAGTCGAACCGGGCACGGCTGAGCGCGTCATCGCGCAGCTGGGCGGCCGGGTGGCCCTTGGCGAGGTCGGCGGCGTGGGCGGCGATCTTGTAGGTGATCACGCCAGTCTTCACGTCGTCCCGGTCCGGGAGCCCGAGATGCTCCTTCGGGGTGACGTAGCAGAGCATCGCGGTGCCGAACCAGCCGATCATGGCGGCGCCGATGCCCGAGGTGATGTGGTCGTAGCCCGGGGCGATGTCGGTGGTCAGCGGGCCGAGGGTGTAGAACGGTGCCTCGCCGCATTCCCGCAGCTGCTTCTCCATGTTGACCTTGATCTTGTGCATCGGCACGTGGCCGGGGCCCTCGATCATCACCTGGCAGCCCTTGTCCCAGGCGATCTTGGTGAGCTCGCCCAGCGTCTCCAGCTCACCGAACTGCGCGGCGTCGTTGGCGTCGGCGATCGAGCCCGGACGCAGGCCGTCGCCGAGCGAGAACGACACGTCGTAGGCCCGCATGATGTCGCAGATCTCGTCGAAATGCTCGTACAGGAACGATTCCCGGTGCCCGGCCAGGCACCAGCGCGCCATGATCGAGCCGCCGCGCGAGACGATGCCGGTGACCCGCCGGGCGGTCAGCGGCACGTAGGCCAGCCGCACGCCGGCATGGATGGTGAAGTAGTCGATGCCCTGCTCGGCCTGCTCGATCAGCGTGTCCTTGAAGACTTCCCAATCGAGCTTGAGCGGATCGCCGCCGACCTTCTCCAGCGCCTGGTAGATCGGCACGGTCCCGATCGGCACCGGGCTGTTGCGGATGATCCACGAGCGGATGTTGTGGATGTTGCGGCCGGTGGACAGGTCCATGACCGTGTCGGCGCCCCAGCGGATCGACCAGACCAGCTTTTCGACCTCCAACGCGGCCGACGACGTGACCGCCGAGTTGCCGATATTGGCGTTGATCTTGACCAGAAAATTCCGGCCGATCGCCATCGGCTCCAGCTCGGTGTGGTTGATGTTGGCCGGGATGATCGCCCGGCCGCGGGCGATCTCGTCGCGCACGAATTCGGGGGTGATGAACGGCGGCACGGAGGCCCCGAAGCTCTGGCCGTCGGCGAGGGTGGCCTCGGCGCCGGCCAGCATCGCGTCGCGGCAGGCGTTCTCGCGGTGGGCGACGTAGATCATCTCCTCGGTGATGATCCCGGCGCGGGCGAACTCGTACTGCGTCACCATCTGGCCAGGACCGGCCTTCCGGATCGTGCGGGCGGCGGGGCAGGGGTCCACGAGCTTGTCGCCGGCGAAGCCGTTATCCTCGGGCTTGACCGCCCGGGGCTCGACCGCGGTGTAGCCGCGCGCCGCGATCCAGGGCTCGCGCACGCCGGGCAGGCCGGCGGTGAGGTCGATGCGCGCGTCGGTCTCGGTATAGGGGCCCGACGGATCGTAGACCCGCACCGGCTCCTCTTTCGGATCGGACAGGACGATCTCGCGATAGGGCACGCGGATGTCCGACCGGCCGGCCGGGCTCGCATAGACCTTGCGCGATCCGGTGACCGGACCCGTGGTCACGGTCTCCGGGCTGCCTTTCACGTCCTTGGGGAGAACGGGTGCGTTCATCGTGGGCCTCTCCTCGTGTTGGAGCGTTCCGGACCACGCGATGGCTGAGATGAGATCCGGCCGCACGCAGGCAGCCGCAGGTTCCCGTCCCTCCGCCGGTATGAGCCGGATCAGGTTCAAGGGTCAGGGCAGCGTGCCCAATCTCAGCCCTCTACAGGGCCCCCCTCGGAACGGTTCAAGACTCGGCTCCGCCAAAGGGTTTGTCAATGCTGTGCTGAGGGGAGGGGCTGACATGATCGCACGGTTCGGCACGGTAGCGGGGCGGACCACCGCGCGGCTCGCCGCCGGGATCGGATCACCGCTGCCGGGATAGGGGAACGCTCCTCTCCGAATGCCTGTTGGCACGCTTGCCAACGACCTGGTCCGTTGGCATTCTCGCCAACGTCATGGACGCCGCGCTGCTGTTCAGGGAACGGATCGAGGTCACGGCCGATCGGTCGTTCGCCGAACTCGTCGTTTGGAGGGTGCCGTCTCCGGTTCGTGGAAGCGCCCACGGCTTCAAGTATCGGCTCGCTTTCGTGGTCGAGGGTGCTTGCGTGCTCCGCTACGACAACGAGGCCGGGAAGGGCGACCACAAGCATATCGGCGAGCGGGAAGTGCCTTACACCTTTACAAGCCCAGAGGCCCTGATGGCGGACTTCTGGGCCGATGTCGCATCCTGGAGATGACCATGAAGACCGTGACCATCGGTGTCTCCACCATCGAAGACAGCACTGTCCGGGCGCTGGCGGCTTTCCGCGGCGAGGAGCAGGGCGCCTTCATCTCGTTTCCGACGGTCGAGCGGTTGTGGACCGTCCTGACGCCCCGCCGCTGGGAGCTGATCCGGATTCTGGCCGGGCAGGAACCGATGTCGCTGCGGGCCGTGGCGCGCTTGCTGGATCGCGACGTCAAGAACACGCATGGCGACGTGCACGCGCTGCTGAACGCGGGCGTCCTGGATCGTACGGAGGACGGGCGGATCGTGTTTCCCTACGACACCGTGCATGTCGACTTCACGATCCGGAAGGCGGCTTGATGCACGGCTTGGTCGAGCGCGCGCAATAGGTTGGGGCTGCCCAGCCTCCGATCGGCCTCGCCTCCTGAGATGGGCGAAACGCGGCTATCAAGGTCTCTCAGCCCAGTCTCCAAAAAAATGTGGATCCTGCTTCTGCTGCTGGCCATCGTGGCCCTGGTCTATCTGGCCGCGCTGGTGGCTCTGGCCGTGTTCCAGCGGCGGCTGATCTATCCGGGAGCGGCCTGGGCGGGTGAGCCGGCAGGCGACCGGTTCGCCCCGCCCGGGACAGAGCCGATCACCCTGACCACCGAGGATGGCGAGCGGCTCTTCGCCCTGTGGCGGGCGCCGCGGCCGGGATGCGGGGTGGTGGTGAGCTTCCACGGCAACGGCTCCCGGCCCGAGCCGCATGCCGCCCGCTTCGCCGCCGATCCCTGGCTTTCGGCCGGCTGGGGCGTGCTGGCGCCGGCCTATCGCGGCTATCCCGGCTCGACCGGATCGCCGAGCGAGGACGGGCTGATCCGCGACGGGATGGCGGCAATCGCGGCCGCGATGGCGCGTGCGCCGGGCGCGCCGATCCTGCTGCACGGGCATTCCCTGGGGGCGGCCGTCGCAGTGGCGATGGCCGAGCGTATCGCGTCGGTCGGGCTCTATCTCGAAGCGCCGTTCGACTCCCTCACCCACACCGTGCGGCTGCATGTCCCGCTGGCCCCATCCTGGCTCCTGCGCGACACGTATCGTTCGGACCTGCGCATCCGCGGCGGGACCGAGCCGGTCCTGATCGTCCAGGGCAAAGACGACCCGGTGGTGCCGGCCAAGCTCGCCCGGGCGCTGGCCGCGGCGGCGGGCCCCCGGGCGCGGTTCGCGTTCATCCCGGGCGATCACGTCTCGATCTTCGGAATCCGGGACCGCGAGGCCGAGGCGACGTTTCGCGGGCGCGTCGGGCCGGCCTGTCTCGCTGCGGACAGCGCCGTGCCTTGATCGGGATGGAAGGAGGGATCGCTTGGTCGGACGCCGCTCCCGGCGCTGGAACGCCGACGATCCGGATATGCCGGGCGCCGCCCCCCGGGCGGATCCGGTCTGCCCGCTCTGCGGCCGGCCGATCCCGCCGCGCGCCCGCTCCAGCCTGCATCACCTCACCCCGAAGCTGAAGGGCGGGACCCACCAGGGCACGGTGCGGCTGCACCAGATCTGCCATTCGGCGATCCATGCCCGCTACAGCGAGGCCGAGATCGCCAAGCGCCTCGCCGATGTCGAGGCTTTGCGGGCCGATCCCGAGATCGCGCGCTTCCTGGTCTGGATCCGCGGCAAGCCCGACGATTTCCACGCCGCCACCCGCATGACCCGCGACCGCCGGACGGGCCGGCGCCGGGATTGAGCCGGCCGTTTACCCGGCGCTCAGCACGTCCGCAGGTTCCGCGGCCGGGCAGGCAGCCCCGTCAACCTTGCCGCTCCACACTCGCCTCGGTCGCGGAGTTGAACGATGGGCGGGGTAGGGGACGGCCGGCTGGCCTGGGTCGATGTCGCCAAGGGGATCTGCATCCTCTTGGTGGTGATGATGCATTCCGTCATCGGCACCGGCGCCGCGATGGGCGGGGAGGGGTTCCTCCACCCGGTGGTGGCCTTCGCCAAGCCGTTCCGGATCCCGGATTTCTTCCTCCTGTCCGGCCTGTTTCTGGGCCGGGTGATCGACCGGGATTGGCGCCTGTTCGCCGACCGCCGGGTGGTGCATTTCGCGTACTTTTACCTGCTCTGGCTCGTGATCCAGTCGACGGCCCGTTACGGCAGCATCGTCGGCGAATCCGGGCCTGGGGCCTTCGCCGCGCATCTCGCCCATGCGCTGGTCGAGCCGTATTCCAGCCTGTGGTTCGTCTACCTGCTGGCCGTCTTCTCGGTGGTGACCAAGGCCCTGCGCCGGTGCCCGGGGACGCTGCTGCTCGGTGGCGCCGCCCTGCTGCAGATCGCCGACATCCGGAGCGACGCGACCCTGATCGAGGAATTCTGCGGCCGCTACGTCTACTTCGTGGCGGGTTATCTGTTCGCGGGCCGGATCTTCGCCCTGGCCGACACCGCACGCCGGCACGTCGGCCTCGCGCTCGGCGGTCTCGCCGCCTGGGCTTTACTGGAAGGCTGGCTCGCTCTGACGGCCACCGGGAATCCGGTCTACCCGACCCTCGCCACCCTGCCACTGGTCAGCCTCACCCTCGGGGCGGCGGGTGCCCTGGCGATCGTGGTCGCGGCGGCGCTGATCGAACGGGCGGGCGGCGTCGTGGCCGAGGGCCTGCGGACCTGCGGCCGGCGCTCGATCGTGATCTATCTCGCCTTCTCGCTGCCGATGGCTGCGACCCGGGAAGTCCTCGTCCGCACCGGGCTCGTCACGGATATCGGCCTCGCCGGCCTGCTCGTGATGGCCGCGGCCCTGCTGCTGCCGCTGGCCCTGGAACGGATGGTGCGGGACACGCCGCTCAAGCTGCTGTTCGTGCGCCCAAAACTGTTCCGGCTGGCGGCCGGGCCGCGCCCGCGCTCCACCCTCGCGACGACGTGAGCGAGCGGTTCAGCCCTCGAAGGCGACGCCGATGCGACGGCTCTTCCGCCACGCCACCGCGGCCGGCCGCGGGTCAGCGCCATCGGTGAGGCGGATCGGGAAGCGGTCGGGCACCGCCTGATCGCTCTCGACCTCGATCTGGGCACCCGTCTCGGTCGCGTCCCAGACCAGGCAGCCGACCTCGCCGCAGGCGAGCAGCAGCGTGCCGAACGTGAACGCATTCTTGCGGAATGCCCCGCGGCGATCCTCCGTCATCGCTCTCTCCACCCGGCCCGCGACGCCATGGCTCGCAGACCGGACGATGCCGGAGGGTGGTTAACAGCCCGGATATGGTGGCGCGACTGTTTTGGGCCGCAAAACGATCAATACTCGTCCCGGTCGTCCCGGTAGCTGCGCCGCCGCGGAACGTCGTCATCGTCGTCGTAGGACCGGCGCGGCCGCGGGCGGTCGTAGTCCCGGCCGTAGCGGTCGTCGTCGCGCCGCCGATAGTCGTCGCGTCGGCGGTCGTCGTAACCCTCGTCGCGGTCCCGGGGGGCGACACCGCCGCCGCGGGTCTCGCTCAGGCGCGGCGCGTACCAGCAACTCTTCGGCTGGCCCGGGGCGGGATCGCCGAACGTCTGGCTGTTGCACGGGACCATGCCGCCCTGCGGAAACGGCCGGCCGTTGGTCTTGCCGGGCACGCCGTAATAGACGTTGGTGGGGTAGGGCATCCGGCAGACCCCGCCATCCTGGGCGCAGGCGACCAGATTCACCGTGTCGAGCTGCTCGACCCGCGCCGAGGCCGGCCCCACCAGCACCGAACCGAGCAAGAGGCCCCCCAGGGCCACGGCAATCCTGCAACGCACGTCGTCGATCCCTTTTTTACCGATGAGCGCGGCCTCGATATCGCGGCGCGGTGGCTTCCGGCTAGAGCCCGGCACCGGTATGGCGAACCCATGACGGTCCGCACGCGGCCGCAGGCCGGGACCGAAACTTTTGTGACAGGGATCGGGCGCGCGCCGGGTTGTGCACCGGGAGGCGCGCCGGGAGGAATCAATGCGGGATGCGTCGGCGCAGGAGCTCATGATCCTCAGCGCACTGCAGGAATGCCGGCTCCAGCTCGAGACCGCCCGCCGGGACGAGGCGAGCCGGGCCGTCGTCCGACTCGAACTCGACGCTGCCCTGCGACGGGAAGAGGCGCTGAAATCCGAGATCGTGCACGAGCGCGAGCGCACCGAGGCGGTGCGGGTCGTCCTGCTGGCGCTCACGGCCAGCATCGGCCGGTTCGGCCTGCGCCGGAAGCTGTTCACGGCGCGCATCGCCCGCCTCGGCCGCGAGACGCCGGATTCCGGCCCGCAATCGGTCCGGCACCCCGTGCTGCTCGCCGAGGCGCGGCGGGTGCTGGGCCAGGACCCGACGGCGCCCGGTTGAGGGCTAATCCCGTCCGTCCACCCGGGTCGGGTGCTGAACGGAACGCTAACGACCCCTTAAACCGCCGCATTTAGCGTGCGGTAACCGGGCTGCACCGCAATGCACGCGCGTCGGTGTCGGATCGTTCGAAGACGGGATGCATGGCCAAGGGTCGGGGCAGGATGGAGCCGAATTTCGACGTGCCGGAAGGGCGCGTCCGGGATCGCGGCGAACTCGACCTGCGCTTGTCCCGGGACGACCGGGCTGGGACAGGAGAGCGCGTGGGCAAGCGAGCGGACGAGACGGCGCGGGCCCCGACCAAGACGACGGCGCGCCGGACCCAAAAGAAATCCGGCCGGCGTCGGCGCTCGTGGCTCGGCCGGATCGTCTACGGCACCGTGGTGCTCGGCCTGTGGGCGGTGATCGGCATCGCCGGGCTGATTGCCTACCATGCCTCGCAGCTGCCGCCGATCGACCAGCTAGCGGTGCCCAAGCGCCCGCCGAACATCGCCATCCTGGCGAGCGACGGCTCGCTGCTCGCCAACCGGGGCGAGACCGGCGGACGGGTGGTCTCGATCAAGGAGCTGCCGCCCTATCTGCCGCGGGCCTTCGTGGCGATCGAGGACCGGCGCTTCTACCAGCATTTCGGCGTCGATCCGGTGGGCATCCTCCGGGCGATCGGCCAGAACCTGACCCGGCGCGGCGTCGCGCAGGGCGGCTCGACGCTGACCCAGCAGCTCGCCAAGAACCTGTTCCTGACGCCCGAGCGCTCCGCCTCGCGAAAAATCCAGGAGGCGATCCTCGCGCTGTGGCTTGAGCACAAGTACAGCAAGGACGAGATCCTCGAACTGTACCTGAACCGGGTCTATTTCGGCGCCGGCGCCTACGGCGTCGAGGCCGCGGCGCAGCGCTATTTCGGCAAGCCCGCCAAGGAGGTGTCGCTGGCCCAGGCCGCAATGCTCGGCGGCCTCGTGCAGGCGCCCTCGCGTCTGGCGCCGAACCGCAACCTGCCCGCCGCCCAGGCCCGCGCCGCGCAGGTGCTCGCCGCCATGCAGGAGCTCGGCTTCGTGCCGGCGCAGGACGCCAAGGTGGCGCTGGCCCAGCCGGCCCGGCCCGCCAACGCCCGCGGTGGCGGCTCGGCCAACTACGTCGCCGACCTCGTGATGGACGTGCTCGACGATTACGTCGGCAAGTTCGACACCGACATCACGGTGCAGACCACCGTGGATACGGGCCTCCAGGCCCTGGCCGAGAAAGCGCTCACCGACGAGCTGAACGCCAGGGGCACGCGCTTCAATGTCGGCCAGGGCGCCCTGGTCTCGATGCGACCCGACGGGGCGATCCGCGCCCTGATCGGCGGGCGTGATTACGCCCAGAGCCAGTTCAACCGGGCGACCACGGCCAAGCGCCAGCCCGGCTCCTCGTTCAAGCCGTTCGTCTACCTCGCCGCCGTGGAGCACGGCGCCACCCCCGAAACGGTCAAGGACGACGCGCCGATCCGGATCGGCAACTGGGCGCCGGAGAACTACTCCCACCGCTACGACGGCCCGGTCACCCTGCGCACGGCGCTGGCGCATTCGCTCAACACGGTGGCGGTGCGGCTCGGCCAGGAGGTCGGCCCGAAGACGGTGGTGCAGACGGCGCAGCGGCTGGGCATCACCTCGCCGCTCCAGGCCAACGGCTCGATCGCGCTCGGCACCTCGGAGGTGACCCTGCTGGAGATGGTCGGCGCCTACGGGGCCTTCGCCAATGGCGGCACCGGGGTGATCCCCTACGTGGTCACCTCGGTGAAGAGCGCCGCCGGCACGGTGCTGTACAAGCGCTCCGACAACGGCCTCGGCCGGGTCATCGACGCCAATGCCGACGGCATGATGAACGCCATGATGCACGAGACCTTCGTCTCGGGCACCGCCAAGAAGGCCGACATCCCGGGCTGGGAGCTCGCGGGCAAGACCGGCACCACCCAGGATTTCCGCGACGCCTGGTTCATCGGCTACTCGGGCACCCTCGTCACCGGGATCTGGCTCGGCAACGACGACGGCGAGCTGACCAAGAAGGTCACTGGCGGCAACCTGCCGGCGGAGATCTGGAAGACCTACATGACCCAGGCGCTCAAGGGCCAGAACCCGGTGCCGCTGCCGGGCCTGAACCGCTGGCGCAAGCCGCCGCCCGAGACCACCGCCTCGGTGGCGAGCGCGGCGCCGAGCGCCCCGACCGACATCCTCGGCCAGATTTTTGGGGATCCGGCCGCCCAGGCGCCCCGCCAGCAGGCCCCGGCGCGCCGGGCGGCGCCGAAGGATGACCGCAACTTCGTCGAGAAGCTGTTCGGGATTGGGGACTAGCCGGTCCCGGTCAGCGCCGGATCAGGACGACGCCGCCGATCAGGAGCGCGACGCCCAGTGCGCGCGGCAGGTCGATCGGCCGCTGCGCGAGGCCGATCCAGCCGTAATGGTCGAAGATCACCGAGGCCAGCATCTGGCCGGTGACCAGGAGCGCCAAGAAAGTTCCGGCCCCGAGCTGCGGGACGAGTACGATCCCGAGGCCGATGAAGATCGCCCCGAACAGCCCGCCGCTCCAGGCCCACCACGGGATCCGCGCCAGCACGCCGGCGGACGGGATCGGGTCGCGGGCTGCGAGGGCGACGACGACCATGCAGGCCACCCCGACCGTGAAGCTCACGACGCCCGACAACGCGGCCGAGTTGAGGGCCGTGCGCAGATTCGCGTTCAGCGCCTGCTGGATGACGATGCTGACGCCCGCCGCGAGGGCAAGAGCTGAGGGGAGGAGTAGCTTCAGCATCTGGGGCGGGCGCTTTCGGACGGCGCTGGCGTAACGGCCGCGGTTCGGAGGCGGTACCGCGATTCCTCGGCCCTCGCCAACCTGCCACGCTGTGCCGATCTTCTCCGCCCCTTACAGCATCGGCAGCATCCGCGGCCGCTTCCCCCGGGGGAAATGCGCGTCGATCATGGCGAGCTCGGCCGGGCCGAGATGCAGGTCGGCGGCGCCGGCATTCTCGATCGCCCGGGCCGGGCGACCGGTCTTGGGGATCGTGAAGGTGCCGGGCAGCCGGGTCAGGAAGGCCAGGGCCACCGCGTAGGGCGTCGTGCCGTGGGCTCGGGCGATGCCGTCGAGGACCCGGCCGCCGGCGCTGGCCGGGTCGGGGAAATCGCCGCTGCCGAACGGCGAATAACCGACCATCGCCACGCCGTGCGTCTCGCACCAGGGCAGCACCGCGTGCTCGATCGCCCGCTCGTTGAGATGGTACAGCACCTGGTTGCAGGCGATCCGGTCCGGCCCGGCGATGGCGAGCACCCGGTCGAGGTCGTCGACGTCGAAGTTGCTCAGCCCCCAGGACAGGATCTTGCCGGCCCGGCGCAGGTCCTCGAACCCCGCGATCGTCTCGGCCAGGGGATGCTGCCCGGGCCAATGCAGCAGGTAGCTGTCGAGCCGGTCGGTCTTCAACCGCTTCAGCGAGGCCTCGCAGGCCCGGACGACGCCCCGGCGCGTGGCGTTGCCCGGGACCACCTTCGAGACGAGAAAAACCTCCTCGCGGCAATCCGCGATGGCCTCGGCCACGATCGCCTCGGCGTCGCCGTACATCTCGGCCGTGTCGATATGGGTCATGCCGGCATCGATGCCGGCCCGCAGGGCACGCACCGCGTCGGCCCGGTCCGAGCCGTCGATGTGCCACGTGCCCTGTCCGATGACCGGCACCGAGACGCGCGTCGCCCCAAAGCTCCTGGCGTGCATGGCAGCGCTCCCTTCCCGGCTGGGTGGGGTCTCGTTCTCGATCGTCGGCCCGCCCGCTTGGGCCGAGCCGGCGTCCCCACCCCGCTGCGCCTTACTCGCGCCATCTTGGGGGGATGAGCAATGGGCCGTCGCCGCTCCGGTGTTGAACTTTAGGCCAGTGTCTCACGCCGCGCTCAACGAGGCCCCCAGGGGGCCTGCCAGGTCGTCTGCGAGGGCCTGGAGCGCGCCATGCGCGGCGGCCGCCCGATCGACCCTGTGGGAGACGCGCTGATGCTGCCGGCCCACCGGATGTTCTGGGCGCTGATCCTGCTCGCCGCCGCTGGCGCGGGGCTGCTCTACAACATCATCTTCGCGGACGGCGCCACGCCGCTCGCCGGCTTCACCTACGGCCTGTGCACGGGTGCGACGGTTCTCGCGTTCGATCGCGGCCTGATCCTGGCGGGCCTGCAAGCCCGGATCCGGCGCCTGCCGGCCTGGCTTTACGTCTTCGCGGCGGAACTCGCCTACGTGCTGATGATCGTGTCGGGCAACGCCCTCGGCGGCCTGATCGTCTGGACCTTCGGCCTGACCGGCGACGAACTCGCCGTGGCGACCCGGACGAACGCCCGCGTCCTCGCCTACGCCCTAGCGGTGGCAGGCCTGCTGGTCTTCGTGATCCGCATGCGCGACCTCGTCGGCGGCGAGATCTTCGTGAACTTCATGATCGGCCGCTACCACAAGCCGGTGGCCGAGGAGCGGATCTTCCTGTTCCTGGACGTGGTCGGCTCCACCGCCTTCGCGGAGACCCATGGCGACCTGCGCGCCCAGGAATATCTCAGCGCGGTCTTCGCCACCCTGGCCGAGCCGGTGCGCCGCAACGGCGGCTCGGTGGACGATTATATCGGCGACCTCGCGATGGTGACCTGGCCGATGAGCCGCGGCCTGAAGGACGCGCGCTGCGTCACCTGCGTGTTCGACGTGATCGACCGGATCGAGGCCGAGGAGGCTGCCTGGACCGCCCGTTTCGGGACGGTGCCGAAACTGCGCGCCGCGCTGCATGGCGGCTCGGTGGTCACCGCCGAAGTCGGCGTCGACCGCCACAAAATCGCGTATTTCGGCGATGCCGTGAACGTCACCTCGCGGATCGAGGCCCTGTGCCGGCCACTCGGGGTTGGAATCCTGATCTCGCAGGATCTTCTCAGCCGGCTGCCGTCCCTGCCAGCCGGCGTGCGGGCGCGCTCGCTGGGGGCGCATGCCCTGCGCGGCCGCGGCGCGCCGCTCGCGGTGGCGACGCTGGAGCGCGGTGCCGCGTCCGATACGACGCTGACCGAGCAGCCGCCGCGCCGGCTCGCGGGGGCGCGCTGATGGCATCCGCCGGGACCGGGCCCTGGACTGCCCTGACCGTCCTCAAGCTCGTGCTGCGCTTCTTGCCGCCGCTGCTTGGGCTGTTCGTCATCGGCCGCGCGGTGGTGCTGTCGATCGGCGGCGATATCGAGCGCTGGCAATTCGCCCTCGGGGCGCTCCTGATCCTGGCGGGCTTCACCTCGAAACTGGTGCCCCGGCGATGAGCGGGGAGGAGACCCGGCCGCCGATCTACCTCGACGCCGATGCCTGCCCGGTGAAGGACGAGACCTACCGGGTCGCGGCGCGCTACGGCCTCACCGTCCACGTCGTCGCCAACAGCGTGCTGAACCTGCCGCGCGAGCCCTGGATCGTGCGCGTCGTCGTCGGCTCGGCGCTGGACGCCGCCGACGACTGGATCGCCGATCGGGCCGGCCGCGGCAGCATCGTGCTCACCGCCGACGTACCGCTGGCCGCTCGCTGCGTGAAAGCTGGCGCCACCGTGCTGGCCTTCACCGGCAAGCCGTTCAGCGAGGCCTCGATCGGCATGGCGCTGGCGACCCGCGACCTGATGCAGTCCCTGCGCGAGGCCGGAACGATCACGGGCGGTCCGGCGCCGTTCTCCCGCGCCGACCGCTCCTCGTTCCTCTCGGCCCTCGACCGGGCGGTGAACCGGATCTTGCGGGAGCGGCCGGTGCGTGGGTGACGGGAAAGGGACGACCTTTTAGAGTGCTTTGTCATTTTTCGAGTCAAATTCAGCGTGCAACGATCGGGCAGGCGCTAGCTGGATCTCTATGACAAAGAAGCGCATATCGAAGCTATGATGGCTACGGTCGGCAAAAGAGGCGTTGTTTTCCCGGGGCATTCGAGTGCCCGAATCGATGCGCTTGTCCTTGGGACTGTAAACGCTCCATTCAGAAAACCGATCGACGTCGCTACGCTGGTATTCAGCCTCGGCACTGGCAAGGTGAGGCCGTGGCTCGTACACCTCGCGACCTTCTTTTCAGAGGTCGCTCCCGATCTGGTGCTGGATTTCGCCCGCCGGCACGACGTGGTGGATGCGAAGCTGGCGCGTGCTTATGACGCCGTGAAAGCTCAGACAGGCGTCGAAAACGCCGCTTTGGAGAAGGCGCTTGTCACCTTGGCGCAGGCTACTTCACCGGACCGTTGAGGGATTGCAGGCCCTTGAGCGGAATGGTCAGCGTGAAAGTATGACCGGATCTAGGAGATCGTCAAAGCTATTCCGAGCCGGGAAGTCCGGTGGAGCACCTACGAGAACCCGAAAATCAGCTTTTTAACACGGTGCAATTACAACGGTCGCCTTCAGGGGCTACTCAGGTTGGAAAATTCATCGCTCGAGGATTGATGCCCCATACCTGATAACCCGCGCTGTCATTCCGGGGCGCCGCAGGCGAGCCCGGAATCCAGAAACGCTGCCGGTGGAAGAGCTTGGCACGTCGGCGGCTCTGGATCCCGGGCTCCGCTGCGCGGCCCCGGGATGACGGTGCGTGACGGCATCGGTCAAGCCTTCGCGTGAAGAACAAGACTGAGCTTTCCATGCGGGAAAGAGATGGAAATTCCAACCCGTGTAATCTTTAGCAAGAGTCGCAGACGGCACTCGGATGTCACACCCTCGCCCCATCGCCACCTGCCTGGATCAATCGCAGGCCAGGACGCGGCTCACGAAGTCGTTCAGAAGCGCCCGACCCTTCGGCCCAGACGCCCAAACGGCCCGAGCGTTCGCCCGAGCCATTCTTGGTCGATAGCTGGATCGCGAAAGTCAGATCTTACCTTCGAGGCCCATCGTATAATATTTGTGCACGATCTTGTCCTGGTTCTCCAGGAGCCAGTCGATCGACGGCTCGTTGGTCATGGCCTTGCGGATCGCCTCGGTCATGCCCTTGCGCTGGATCTCGAACAGCGCCTTGTGATCGACCGTCTCGGCCTGGATCACGCCGGGGCTCAGCCAGACCGAGCAGATGATGCCGAGGTCGTTGGCCTTCTCCTTCGGGATATAGCCCGCCCGCACGGCGTCGAGGACGCCGTTGGCGATGGCGAACTGCACGGTGCCCATCAGGATCGAGGTGTACTTGCTTTCGGTCACGCTCACCTTGGACACGCAGAGCGTGACCGGGCGGACCATGATGTCGGTGTTGAGCAGCGCGAAGACGCGGCTGTGGCCGACAACCTGGTCGCCGGTCAGGGTCGCGATCGCGGTGCCGACCGGCCCGTCGAGCTCGCCGATGATGACCTCCGGCTCGGCCGCCGTGTTGGGCGGCCCGCCCGCCACGAGGGCTTCGCCGGCACGGAGGATGATGCGTTCACTCATGACAAGATTCTCCACAGGATGCGCACGGAAGCACGATCCCGAACGTCGGGTCTGATCCGTCGGGATCAGGCGCGGTTGCGCGATCTCAAGATGCGGGTCTCAGTTCGACACGCGTGCGCCCGTGACGGTGCCGACCCGGCGCCGCGCGCGAACCACCGCGTCGGCCGGCCTCAATCCTCAGAAGCAGGCACCAGCGCCTTCAGCGCCTCGTTGACGCGGTCCTGCCAGCCGGGGCCGTCCTTCTGGAAATGAGCCAGCACGGCACTGTCGAGGCGCAGGGTGACCATCTCCCGCGCGCCAGGAACAGCGGCGGGTCGCGGCGCCGCTGGCGGGGCCGCCGGGGCGGCGGCGGGCTTGGCGGTCGTGGCGGCCTTGAAGGCCGCCTCGGCTGCGGTGCGCGGATCGGTGAATCGGCGGCGGTTGCGATCGTCGGCCATCGGCCCTCAGTCCTTCGCGGCAGCTTTCTTCGGCGCCGCCTTCTTGGCGGTTCCTTTGCCGGCACTCTTGGCGGCGATCTTGGCCGCCGCCTTGGCTGCCTTCTCGTCCGCCTTGGCCTGCGCGTCGGCGGCCTTGGTCTGGGCCTCCGCGGCCTTGGTCTCGGCTTCGGCGGCTTCCTTGGCCAAGCGCAGGGAGCGCAGCTTCAGAGTCCGCTCGTCGATCGCCTTGATCGATGCGTGATGCTCGGCCATCGCCTGCGCGCCCTCGCGGGCCATGCGCTCGGCGCGCTCGGCCCGTTCGGCACGGTTGTCGGCCCGGGTCTTGGCTTCCGCTTCCGCGTCGCGGATGTCCTCGGCCTCGTCGAGGTCGGTCTCAGTCTCGTCGCTCATCCTGTGCCTTTCGCCCCGGTCCAGCGGCACCGCCGCCTGCGCATCGCGCGCCGGAACGGTCTCTGGAGCGGGTCCGGCCTGTTCGAGGGGTGGAGGGCAAGGCCGGACGATCCGCCCCGCCGCGCCGTCCTGGGACGACTGTTCGAGGCCGTGATCACCACGGCATTAGCACGCGCGCAGGCCGGATGGCGAATCCGGCCTGTTGATCGTGCAGGACAGGCGAGCGTATTCGTCTTGCGTCGCGAGGCGCTTGTTCAATCGAGACCGGCGCCTCTGCCGCGCCGAGCGTTGTCTATTGGCACTCAACGCACGCGATAGTTGAGCGGGATCGTGATCGAAAGGCTCGGTTGCGTCACGCCGGCCGGCGCCGCCGGCATGCCGCCCCGCACCGCCGCCAGCGCCGCGCTGTCGATCTGGCCGACGCCGCTCGACCGGGCGAGGCCCGCGCCGCTCACCGCCCCAGAGCGCGACACGGTGAACCGGACCATGGCGGTGCCCCCGGCGGTACCGGCGGCGGCGCCCGGGTTCATCCGGCCGTGGATCGCCGCGCTGATCGCCCCGGTCCATTGACGCAGCGCGCTCGGATCGCTGCCCGCCGCGGCCCGGCCGGCGGCGTTCTGGCGCGCTGCGGAAGCCGAATTGCGCGCCTCGGCGCCCTGCTGCGCCTTGGCCTGCTTCGCCTTGGCTTCGCGGGCGGCCTTCAGCTTCGCTTCGCGGATTTCCTCGAGACGTTCCTCGCGCTTCTGCTCGCGCAGCTTCTCTTCGCGGATCTTGCGCAGCTTCGCCTCGCGCTCGGCCTTGATCTTCGCCGGATCCGGCGTCGGCTTTGGCGGCTCCTCGGTCTTGGCGACCTCGGTCGGGGGCGGCGCCAATGGCTCGGCCGCCTCGGAGGACGAGGTTATGACGCCGCTCTGGGCCTCCACCGGCACGGCCTCCTGCGGCGGCTCGGTGATCGCCTGAGTCTCGTCGGGCTTGACCTCGGTCATCTCGGGCGGCGGCGGCTGCACGGCCTCGTCGGGGGGCAGCTCCACGGGCTTGGTCTCCGGGGGCGCCTCCTGGCTCATCTGCTGCTCGGCCGGCGCCTCGGTCGCCGCGTCGGTCATCACCGGCGCCAGATCGATCGAGATCTGCTGCTCGCCGGGGGGCGCCGGCGGCGTCAGCCGGTAGAACATCACCGCCGCGAGCACGAGCGCGTGCAGCACGAACGCGACCAGGAAGGCGAGGAGCAGCCCGGAGGGGCCGCGCTCGCCGGGGCCCGCCGGCAGATCCGTCGAAGTCAGCGTGCTCATCGATTCAGCGGGCGGTCTCTGTAGGAGCAGCCGGCGCCGCCGCGGCGGGGCCGCCCGGCGCCTGCGCGATCAGCGACACCTTCGTGAAGCCGGCTTGGCCGACCAAGCCCATCACCTGCATGATCTTGCCGTAGGGCACGTCCCGGTCGCCGCGCACCAGGATGACCTGGTCCTTGTCGGCGCTGGCCATCTCGCGCAGGCGCGGCACGAGGCTGTCCATGGTGAACACCTCCTTGGCGATCGACGGGTTGCCGTCCTTGTCGACCGTGACCTCCTGAGGCTTCTTCGACTGCGCCACCTTGGCAGCGGCAGTCTTGGGCAGCTGCACCGGCACCCCGGTGGTCATCAGCGGCGCCGCGACCATGAAGATGATCAGCAGGACGAGCATCACGTCCACCATCGGGGTGACGTTGATCTCGGACATCGGCATGTCGTCGAGGTCGTCATCGTCGCTTGCGCGGGGCGATGCCATCGCCATGGCGGCGTCTCCGGTTCGTTGCAGACGGCCCGGTGCGGGCCATGGTTTCAAGCGCTCGCGGCCGGATCGGTATCGGCGAGCGCGTCAGATCGAAGGTTTGGAGCCCGGCCCCGTCGCGACGCGACGGGCCACGGCGCCGGTGGGCGCCTACTCGGCCGCCGCGCGGTGCTGCCCGGCCCCCGTCCGCTCGCGGGCGAGGCGGTCGCCCAGCAACGCGATGTAGGCATTGAAGGAACTCTGGATGCCGCCGATATCGCCCGCCAGCTTGTTGTAGGCCATCACGGCCGGGATCGCGACGACGAGGCCGATGGCGGTCGCGAACAACGCCTCCGCGATGCCCGGGGCGACGACGGCGAGCGAGGTGTCCTGGCTCCGGGCAATCGACGAGAACGAGTTCATGATGCCCCAGACCGTGCCGAACAGGCCGACGAACGGGGCGGTGGAGCCGGAGGTCGCCAGCAGCGACAGGCCGGTGCGCAGGCGCTTCACCTCAAGGCCGAGCGCGCCGCGCATGGCCCGCTCGATCCGCTCGCGCCGCTCGGCCCGGGTCTCGGTGGGATCCTGGTCGCGCCAGGCGTCGATGGCGGCCTTCACGACGTGGCCGGTCAGCCCCTTGTGCTGGCCGTCGAGGCTGCCGCCCGAGCGCACCAGCGTCTCGAACGCCTTCGCCTGGCGCCGGGCGGCCGAGAGCCGGATGATCTTCTCGAACACAACCGTCCAGCACGCGATCGACGCGATGACCAGCAGGATCATCACGCCCTTCACGATCGGGTCGGCCTGCAGGAATAGGCCGAGGAACGAGAAGTCGTGGGCGACCTCGGTCGGGGCTTGTGTCGGGTCCATCGCGGGCTCCTGGTGTCATGCGGCCCAGGGCCGCCGTCTCGTCGAGGTGCGGCGAAAGCCGCTGACCGCCCGGGCAGCTCTCGCCGCCGGGCGGTGTGGTCTCTGGGTCCTTCAGGCCGCCCGTATCAGCGGTCGAAGGCGGGTCCGGCCTTGGTCTCGGTCTCGGTCCGGTCCAGGCAGGCCTCGCGGGCGGCCTCGCCGCCGTCGCAGGCCAGGACGTCGTTCAGCAGGACCCGGCCGACCTTGGCGCAGGCGATGCCCGGGAAGTCGAAGATCTTCACGGTGGTCTTGCGGGCCGGCAGGGGGCCGAGTTCCACGGCCACCCGCTTCTGGGCGACCCCGTCCGGATCGAAGGCGAACAGGTCGACCTTGTAGGATTTGAGGCCGGTCCCCTTGGCATTGTCGACCACCAGGGTCACCCGGCAGGCCTCGCCCGCGGTCTCGAGCTTGTTGAGCTGGAGCTTGAGCGGCGTCTTCTCGGCCGCGGCGTCCTGCGCCAGCGCCGAGACGACCAGGAGCGCCGAGAGTGCGAGGCAGGCCGCCATATCGAGGGCGATCCGCCCGATCCGGCGGCGGTACAAGGGGACGCTCAAGGCAACCACCAAACCGATTTCCTCTTCTCTCAGAGCCGGCCGGAGCCGGAGCACGCCGCCGCAGCGGCCGACGCAGTTCAGTGAAGCACGACCCTGCGCGGGCAAGTCGTAGGCGACAGGCGTTCGGCCGCCGCATCGAGGGTGGCGACGGCGGCCCGCACCGCCGCGACCAGGCGGGGCGCGGCGTCGCGCCCGGTGATCTCGGCCGCGGCCTCTTCGAGATCGGCCCAGAGCCGGCGTCGACCCCGGCCGATCAGCGCGACCAGGGCGCATTCGTGGCCGGTCACCCGACAGCAACTCGCCGGCATGAACGACCAGTCGTCCTCGCGCTCCGCCCGGAGTGCCCGAACGATCGCGACCACGCTGGCGACGAAGCGGCATCCCTCGGCCGGGCCGAGCAACTGCTCGGCACCGTCGAAGGCGGCATTCCAGCAGGCGACATCGCTGGTCATGTACCCGGCAGCGACGAATCGGGCCACCGACAGCGCCAGGATGTCGGCCTCGTCGCCGCACACGTCGACGACGCGCCGCATCGCCGCATGACTTGCCGGGGTCGAAGGCACGCTCATCGGGGCTCCGGTGCATCCCGCCAGGTTCGGGAATAGTTGATGAGAACCCGTCGAAAGCCGGACGATCATCAGCCGCGGCAGTAGCCACGACGGCTGCCGCAATCAAGACCCGGCGAGAAAATCAGAGCAGTTCCAAACTGTTAGACGAGAGCTTGACCGTCGACGGACTTGCTTAAACATCCCGGCGGTATATGCCGAAACCTCCCGCCCGCCGCATCGGTTCGAGGGGGCCAATCGTGTTTGCGAAGCGAAATTAACCCGTTCCCTTGATGGGGTTGGGGGCCTCGGCCATATCTCCGTCTTACCGGCGGCGTTTCGACCGGGGGAGCGCTGTCTTGCACGGGCTCCATGGCGTCGAGGTGCTTGGAGATCCGGGGCTGCGGCTAGTCCCAGGGTCGGAGGCCTCGCTGTGAGGATGACGGCCGCAATGACTCGACCCTCGCCCTTCGGGCATCCGTTCCTGCTCGGCTTCGACGAGATCGAGCAGGCCCTCGATCGGGTCGCCAAGGGCGCCAACGACGGCTATCCCCCGTACAACATCGAGCGGCTCCCTCGCACCGAGCGGGAGCCGGAACGCCTGCGCATCACGCTCGCGGTGGCCGGCTTCACCCAAGAGCAGCTCGACGTGATGCTGGAGGACAGCCAGCTCGTGGTCCGCGGCCGGCAGGTCGAGGAGCGCGAGCGGCACTTCCTGCACCGCGGCATTGCGGCGCGGCAGTTCCAGCGGACCTTCCTCCTGGCCGACGGCATGGAGGTTTTGGGGGCGGACCTCGCCAACGGCCTGCTCTCGATCGATCTCGTCCGGCCCGAGCCCGACCGGATCGTGCGCAAGATCGATATTGGCGCCCGAGGCTAGAGCGGTCCCGATTTCAAGGTCGGTCTGGACCCTGCGCGACGATGCCATAGGTCGATTGATTGGGCGCCGGACATCCCCACATCAGGATGGAACCGCCGGTGCCTCCGGGACCGGAGGTAGACGCTCTGCCACCCCAGGAGGGCAAGACATGACGAACCTGAACGTATCGCCCCTGACCCCCGCCGACCTCGACCCGACCGAGTTCAACCCGGCCGATCTCGCTGCCCTCGGCGAGGGCCATATCGCCTATGTCCGCCCGATCCGGTCCGACGAGGTGCGCCGCCTGTTCCCGCAAGCGCCGGAACTGATGCCCGGCCTGGACCTGTTCGCCCTGCTCTCGGCGAGCGGCGAGCCGATCATGCTGGCGGATTCCCGCGACGTGGTGCTGGCCAATGCGGTCGCCCAGGATCTCCACGCCGTCAGCCTGCACTGACCCTTGTGGTCAGGCGATTTCCGCCACCGCCGCCACGAGCCGCGCGATATCCTGCGGCCGTGACAGGCGGTGGTCGCCATCGGCGATCAGGGTGAGCACGGTGCCCTCGGCCGGAAGCCGGCCGACCGTCTTGAGGGCGTGGGCGTAGGGCACATCCGGGTCGCGCATGCCCTGGAGGATGTGGACCGGGCAGGCCGGATCGAACGGGCCTTCGAGCAATCTGTTGCGGCGTCCGTCCTCGATCAGCGCAAGGGTGATCGGGTCAGGCTCGGGCGCATAATCGCTCGGCCGTTGAAGGATCCCATCGCGCACCAGCGCGGCGCGCGCCGCCTCATCGAGCTGCGACCAGATCAGGTCCTCGGTGAAATCCAGCGCCGGAGCGATCAGAACGAGCCCTGCGGTCTTTTGACCGCGCCCCGCCCGATCCCGTGCGACCAGGCTGGCGATCCAGCCGCCCATCGACGAACCGACCAGGATCGGCGGCTCCGTGACGTAGCGCGCCAGCACCGCCTGTGCGTCTTCGAGCCAGGACGAGATGGTGCAATCGGCGAACGTGCCACCGGACGCGCCGTGGCCGGCATAGTCGAACCGGACCATGGCACGCCGCTGTTCGGCCGCCCAGGCGTCGAGGGCGGTCGCCTTGGTGGCGGTCATGTCGGAGCGGAATCCCCCGAGCCAGACCACGGGCGGCCCGGCGCCCTCGCGTACCCGTACGGCGATCCGCCGCGCGGCGGCTCCTTCGCCGACGGTGATGAAATCCGGCCCTGTATCGGTCATCGATCTCTCCGGTAGGCCTCTATCGAACTTGGCGAAGTCCTTCCCTGACCGGGTCGGCTTCAACCTCCGTTTACCGGACCGTAAAGCGCGACCGCGATGCTGGGGCAATGGGTACGAGCATGTTGGAGATGCCGGCGGGAGGCTTGCGCTTCCTCGCCGACCGAGCGCGGATGGGTGATGTGACGCGCAGCCTGTCGAGCTTCCCCGCCGAAATCGATGTTCTTGCGGGCGCCCGGGTGCTTCAGATTATCCCGGAACTCGATGCCGGCGGCGCCGAGCGGACCACGGTCGACGTGGCCGCCGCCCTCGCGGCGGTGGGCGCCCGGGCGCTGGTCGCCACCGAGGGCGGGCGCCTGATCGGCGAGCTTCAGGCCAAGGGCGGCCACTGGCTGCGCTTCCCGGCCGCCTCGAAGAACCCGGCCCGCATGGCGCTCAACGTCGTGCGGCTGATGGCCCTGTGCCGGCGCGAGGGCGTGCAGATCGTCCACGCCCGGTCGCGGGCGCCGGCCTGGGTGGCGCTCGGCGCCGCCCGCCGCCTCGGCCTGCCCTTCGTGACCACCTATCACGGCAGCTATTCCGGCCGCACCGGCGTGAAGGTGCTGTACAATTCGGTGATGGCCCGGGGCGACGTGGTGATCGCCAATTCGCGCTACACCGCCGACCTGATCCACCAGCTCCATGCCGAACAGGCCGGAGACCGCGTCCGGGTGATCCATCGGGGCACGGACCTGGCGGTGTTCAACCCGGTGGCGGTCGGCGCCGGCCGGGTCGAGGCCCTGCGCCGGGCCTGGAACGTGGCGCCGCACGAGCGGGTGATCCTGCTGGCCGCCCGGCTCACCGCCTGGAAAGGGCACCGCGTGCTGATCGACGCCGCCGCGCAGATGCGTGACCGGGGCGTCCCGGACCTCGCGGTGGTGCTCGCCGGCGATCCGCAGGGCCGGGCCTCCTACGAGCGCGAACTCGATGCCCTGATCGCCGCCCGCGGCCTCGGCGGCATCGTCCGCCGGGTCGGCCATTGCACCGACATGCCGGCGGCGTTCCGGGCGGCTTCCGTGGTCGCTGTTCCGTCCGTGGAGCCCGAGGCGTTCGGCCGCTCGGCCGTGGAGGCCCAGGCGCTCGGCACGCCCGTGGTCGTGTCCGATCTCGGCGCCGTCCCCGAGACGGTTCTGGCGCCGCCGGACGTTGCGGCCAGCCAGCGGACCGGGTGGCGCGTGCCGCCCGGCGATGCGGGCGCGCTCGCTGCGGCCCTGACCGAAGCTTTGTCGCTCGGGGCCAGCGCGCGCGATGCGCTGGTCCGGCGCGGGCGCGCCCATGTCGAGGCGAACTTTTCGCTGGAGCGCATGGCCGGCGATACGCTGGCGGTCTACGCGGACCTGGTCGGTCGCCGGCGGTGAGGGGCGGACCTTACCCCGGTGCGTTGGCGGCGAAGACCTCCTTGGCGGCGAACAGGCCGTTGCGGGCCGCCGGGAAGCCGGCATAGACCGCCATCTGCATCAGGATCTCGACGATCTCGTCGCGGGTCAGGCCGACGTTGAGCCCAGCTGCGATATGCACCTTGAGCTGCGGCGCCGCGTTTCCGAGGGCCGCGAGCGCTGCGATGCTGGCGATCTCGCGGCTGCGCAGATCGAGGCCTGGGCGGCAGTAGATGTCGCCGAAGGGGAACTCGATCAGGTAGCGTGCGAAATCCGGGGCGATGTCGGCCAGCGATGCGACGACCTGTGCGCCGGCTTGTCCGTCAATCGCGGCGAGGGCTCGCTGCCCGCGCGCGTACCGGCTTTCGGGTGAGGGTTGGGCGGGTGAGGGTTGGGTCTGCGTCATCCTGCATCTCCGTGTGCGCGCCGGCATAGCCGGCGATCTTGGAGTCGAGGACGAGAAGGCAGGATTGGAACTCGGCGATCCGGTGCCGGACCTGTTCGCGATGCCGTTCGAGCACCTGCCGGCGTTCCGGGCCGGTGGGGGTGCCCTGCGCCCGCAGGGTGGCGTAGCGCAGCATCTCGCTGATCGGCATCCCGGTCGCCTTCAGGCGGCCGAGAAACGCGATCCAGGTCAGGATCGAAGCGTCGTAGTCCCGTCGTCCCGCGCGGTCCCGGTCGGCGTAGGGCAGCAGGCCGATTCGCTCGTAATAGCGGAGCGTGTGGGCCGACAAGCCGGACCGCCTGGCGAGATCCCCGATCTTCATGGACGCCTGTTCTCGTCACGACGCCGGGACAGGTACCGCTTCGAGCGCACTCCAAGTCAAGGCAGCCTCTCACTGGATCCCGCAGGGGCGCGGCCGATTATTTCGCGCCTCGCCCCGACCCCCCGTTGACTCTGGCCGGGCTTCCTCCAACGTAGTATGTCCGGGAGAGACCGGAGCGGCTGGCGGTCAGGAGATCCTGGGAACGGGTGATCCGATCCGCCGTTTCGTCGTTGCAGCAGGAGACCGAAGCCATTCGTAGACCGATGAGAGCCATGCCGGCCCCGCAGAAGGACGGGCCGCGCGCCAACCGCGACATCCGCGGGGTGCGGGAAGTGCAGCTGATCGACGATACCGGGCAGAACCGCGGCGTCGTCCCCTTCTTCGACGCGCTGACCCTCGCTGAGGAAGCCGGCCTCGATCTCGTGGAGATCGCGCCGAACTCAGTGCCGCCCGTCTGCAAGCTGCTCGATTACGGGCGCTTCCGCTTCAACGAGCAGAAGAAGCAGAACGAGGCGCGCAAGCGGCAGAAGACCGTCGAGGTCAAGGAGATCAAGCTCCGCCCCGGCATCGACAAGCACGATTACGACACCAAGATGAAGTCGGTGCACCGCTTCTTCGAGGAGGGCGACAAGGTCAAGGTGACCCTGCGCTTCCGCGGTCGTGAGATGGCTCACCAAGATATCGGCCTGCGCCTCCTGGAGCGCGTGAAGACCGAGACTGCCGAGATCGCCAAGGTGGAGAGCGAGCCGATGCTCGAAGGCCGCCAGATGATCATGATCCTGGCGCCGCGCTGATCCAATTGCGGATCGTTGTTCACGCCGCCTCCTGACCGGGGCGGCGTTCGCGTTTGTGGCGCTTCCGTCGCGGCGCGCGGACGACTATCTCCTGCCCATGGCCCTGGCTCCCGACGAGATCGAACGCTACGCCCGCCACCTCGTCCTGGCCGAGGTCGGCGGCCCCGGACAGGCGCGCCTCAAGGCGGCCCGGGTGCTGGTGATCGGGGCCGGGGGGCTCGGTGCGCCGCTGATCCAGTACCTCGCGGCCGCCGGCATCGGCACGATCGGTATCGTCGACGACGACACCGTCTCGCTCTCGAACCTTCAGCGCCAGGTGATCCACGGCACACCGGATCTCGGCCGGCCCAAGGTCGAGAGCGCGGCCGACGCGGTGGCGCGGCTCAACCCGCACGTCGCGGTGGTCCCGCATCCATTCCGCATCGCGCCGGACAACGCCGTCGACCTGATCGCGGGCTACGACCTCGTCGCCGACGGCTCCGACAACTTCGCCACGCGCTACGCTATCTCGGATGCCTGCTTCCACGCACGGCGCCCGCTGGTGACGGCGGCGCTCGGCCGGTTCGACGGCACGCTCACCACCATCCGGGCGCACGAGACCGGTCCCGACGGCAAGCCGAACCCGACCTATCGCTGCCTGTTCCCGAATCCGCCGCCGCCAGGCAGCGTGCCAGCCTGCGCCGAGGCCGGGGTGCTCGGGGCGCTGGCCGGGGTGATGGGCTCGCTGATGGCGATGGAAGCGATCCGCGCCGTGGCGGATTTCGGCGAGCCGCTGGTCGGGCGCCTGCTGATGGTCGATGCCCGTTCGATGCGATTCGAGACGTTGAGCTACGGCTGGGACCCGGACAATCCGCTCAGCGGCGCCGGCACGTCAGCCGAGTAGGGCGCCCGGCGGCATCCAGGGGCCGTCGGCTTCAGCCTTGCCGAGGCAGCACTTCTTGAATTTTTTGCCCGAGCCGCAAGGGCAGGGGTCGTTGCGCCCGACATCCTTGAACGGGTTGCGCTGCGGCTCGCCCGCGCCCTCCGCGGTCCAGTCGAGCGCCTCGACCGGATCGTCGAGATAGCCGTACTGGTAGGGGCCGAGCCGGTCCCGGTCGTCGGGCTTGGTCTCGGCCTTGCGCAGCGCCTCCTTGAACCAGTCGGCGTCGCTGATCTCGTCGGTGATCCGCCCGTCGGCACGGGCCGCCGCGGCGCGGGGTGCGAGGTCGCGGAAGCCGAGATGCGCGATCGCCTCCTCCCAGCCGACCCAGGCCGGCCCTTCCTCGACGGCCGCCTTCGCGTCGTCGAACCGGACCAGCAGCGCGTGCATCGCATCGCGGTCGATCCGGCCCTCCAGGGTCAGGAAGGTGCAGGCCGACAGCAGCGCCATGCGGGTGAGATCGTCGACGGTGCTGTCGAGGATCAGCCGGAACAGCGGCTGGTGATCCCCGTCGAACAGGCTCGCTACGACCTTGGACAGGGTCGCGGTCACGGCGTCGCCCAGGATCGCGTCGAGCGTCTCCTCGTCCTGCCGGAGCAGCGTGAGGAGCGGGGCCAGGGCGCGCGTGTCCCGGGCCTGCGCCATGACGTGCAGGCCCCAGAACAGAAGGTTCTCCTGCTCAGGGATTAGCTCATCACCCTTGGCCGCGGCCTCCAGCAGCGGCAGCGTCGCCTCGGCGATCTCGGCCGGATGCGCCAGCGCCTCGCGCAGGGCCTTGGTCGGCCGGTATTCGGACGCGGACAGGTCTTCGATGAGGGCTGCGATCCGGCTCATGCGATCGTCCTCAGGCGCGCAGGGTCGCGCCGGTCCGGCGCGAGACTTCAGCTACGATCTTCGCGCTCACCGCCTCGATCTCGGCATCGGTCAGGGTGCGCTCCACCGGTTGCAGACGGACCGCGATCGCCACCGATTTCGAGCCCTCCGGAACGCCGGTCCCCTCGTAGAGGTCGAACACCTCGACGCCCGTGACGAGCTTGCGCTCGGCCCCCTGGGCCGCCTTGACGATGTCGCCCGCCGGCACGTCGCGCCCGACCACGAAGGCGAAGTCCCGGGACAGGGGCTGGAACTCGGACAGAGCCAGCGCCGGCTTGGCCTTGGTCGGCTTGTGCTTGGGCAGCGGCAGCGCGTCGAGCACGATCTCGAACGCCACCAAGCTGCCCTTGAGGTCGAGGGCCTGAAGCGTCCGCGGATGCACCTCGCCGAACCAGCCGATCTCGGATTTCGGCCCGAAGCGCAGGGTGCCCGAGCGGCCCGGGTGGAGCCAGGACGGGCCGCCCGCGGTCACCTGGAGACCGCCGGTCGGCACGCCGAGGGCGCCCAGCAGGGCGAGGGCATCGGCCTTGGCGTCGAAGACATCCACAAGCTTGGTCGATCCGTCCCAGTGGCGCCCGGCGCCCGCCAAGGTGGCGCTGCCCCGCCGCACCGCGGCCGCGCGGATGCTCTGGCCTTCCGGCTCGTCCGTGGCGAAGCACTGGCCGACCTCGAACAGGGCCGCATCCGGGTAGCCGCGATCGGCATTGCGCTGTGCGGCCCGGAGCAGCCCCGGCACGAGGCTCGGACGCATGTCCGACAGTTCCGAGGCGATCGGGTTGGCGAGCACCAGATCGGCACCGCCGCCACCGAACTGCTCGGCATCCGCGCGCGGGACGAAGGACCAGGTCACCGCCTCCATCAGGCCACGGCTCGCGAGGGCGCGCTTGGCGGTGCGGGTGCGCTTCTGCATCACGGTGAGCAGCGGCCGGCCGATCCCGGCGAGCCGCGGCAGGGGTTTCGGCTCGATCCGGTCGAGACCGGCGATGCGGACGACCTCCTCGACAAGATCGGCCTTGCCCTCGACATCCGGCCGCCAGGACGGCGTCAGCACCTTCACCCGGTCGCCGGTGCCCGAGATGTGGAAGCCCAGCGTCTCCAGGATGAGCTTGATCTCGATCCGCGACAGCTCGATGCCGGCCAGCCGCCGCACTTCGGTCCACGGGAAGTCGATGATCCGCTCGGATTCCGGCGGCTCGCCGGCGATCGTCGCCTGCGTGGGCGTGCCGCCGCACAACTCGGTCACGAGGCGCGTCGCCAGGTCGAGCCCCGGCAGCGTGAAGGCCGGGTCGATGCCGCGCTCGAACCGGTACCGGGCATCGGTGATGATACCGAGACGCCGCCCGGACTGGGCGATGTTCGCCGGATCCCACAGGGCCGATTCGATCAGCACGTCCGTGGTGCTCTCGTCGCAGCCCGAAGCCTGCCCGCCCATGATGCCGGCGATCGATTCGACGCCGGCCTCATCGGCGATCACCACCACGTCGTCGGTGAGCGTGTGGGTGCGCCCGTCGAGCGCCAGCAGGCTCTCGCCGTCCCGCGCCCGCCGCACCGTGAGCTTGCCCGACACCTTGGCGGCGTCGAACACATGCAGCGGCCGGCCGCGGTCGAAGGTGATGTAGTTGGTGATGTCGACGAGCGCGTTGATCGGGCGCAGGCCGATCGCCCGCAGCCGCGCCTGCATCCAGGCCGGCGACGGGCCGTTCTTCACGCCACGCACCAGCCGGAGGGCGAAGAGCGGGCAGAGCTGCCGGTCCTCCGGCGCGAAGGACAGGTCGACCTCGACGGGGCAGGGGCCTTCGCCCCGCACGCCCGGCAGGGCCTGTTGCTTGAGCGTGCCGATCCCGGTTGCCGCGAGATCGCGCGCGATGCCGTGGACCGAGGTGCAGTCCGGGCGGTTCGGCGTCAGGTTGATCTCGATCACCGGATCGTCGAGCCCGGCATAGAGCGCGTAGCCCTGGCCCACCGGCGCCTCGGCCGGAAGCTCGAGGATGCCGTCATGGTCCTCGCCGAGGCCGAGCTCGGAACCCGAGCACAGCATGCCCCGGCTCTCGACGCCGCGGATCGTGCCGACCGAGAGGGTGATCGCCTTGCCGGGCACGTAGGTGCCGGGCGGCGCGAACACCGTGATGAGGCCGGCCCGCGCGTTCGGCGCGCCGCAGACCACCTGCACCGGCTCGCCCGCGCCGGTCTCGACGGTGCAGACCCGGAGCCGGTCAGCGTTGGGATGCTGCTCGGCCGTCAGGATCCGGGCGACCACGTAAGGCTTGAGCGCGGCCGCCTTGTCCTCGACGCCTTCGACCTCGAGGCCGATCCGCGTCAGCGTCTCGGCGATCGTGTCGAGGGACGCCTCGGTGTCGAGGTGGTCCTTGAGCCAGGAGAGGGTGAATTTCATCAGTCGGAACCTTGCGGCTCAGGAGAGCCGCGCTTTCGTTATGAGGAGGACGGCCAGCTTGCGCCGCTGATCATCGCCAAGGGATTCGAGAGCCTCCACGGCCTCGCGGGCGCGAGCCAGGATCGCGAGGGTTTCATTGCGGCTCACCGGCAGAGCTGGCGAGCTGTAATCGGCCAGATGCCGGCGCTCCTGGAGAACCGTGAAGGTCGCACCGATCCTGGCTACATCCGGCGCGATCTGAGCTGCTTCCGGAGATGTCAGACGCTTCCTGATTTGGCCATGGTCGAGCATGCGGTAGACGGATTCCAGTTCGGCGCTCCGCTTCCAGCCGACGATCACGCTCGCACAGACGAAACAGAAGGCGTGGAACACGGCATAATAGGCGCTGCTCACCGCCCGTCGCATCGCAGCCTTGCGCAAGTTCATGCGGCCGCTCTGGCGCGCCAGCGTGTCCGCCACATCGAGAAGATCATAGACGAGGGGATTGCCGAGACGCGGCATTACGGCTTCTCAAGCTCTTCGTCGTCAGCCAGCACCTCGTCATCAGGATATTCGACGTTCAGGTAGGGAAATCGGTCCTCGCCGCGTTCCAACAGCTTCATCCGCAGATCGGCATTGGCGCCGTTCAAACGTCCGCCGTCGGTGACACCGGATCCTGGCTTGAACACCGCCTTGAGGAACCATGAGGGCTCGCCGGCATGATCGAGGCCGGGCTGCACCTCGACTCGCTCATAGCCGGAACTTCCCAGCGTCCGAGACAGGATCTCGTTGGCGATCGTGCGGATCTCGCCCTCTGTCATCGTGGCCGCCTCCCGCTCGCGCGTTACCCCGTCAAACCGCCGATCAGGCTCGGCACGTCGAGCGGCCGGAAGCCGTAATGGTCGAGCCAGCGGACATCCGCCTCGAAGAACGGCCGCAGATCCGGCATGCCGTATTTGAGCATGGCGATGCGGTCGATGCCGACCCCGAAGGCGAAGCCCTGCACCGCGTCCGGATCGAGGCCGCAATTGCGCAGGACGTTCGGGTGCACCATCCCGCAGCCCAGGATCTCCAGCCAGTCGGTGCCCTCGCCGAAGCGGATCTCGCCGCCTTTGCGGGAGCACTGGATGTCGACTTCGGCCGACGGCTCGGTGAACGGGAAGAACGACGGGCGGAAGCGCATCTTGACGCCGTCGACCTCGAAGAACGCCTTGCAGAACTCTTCCAGCACCCATTTCAGGTTGGCGATGTTGGCTGCTGTGTCGATCACCAGCCCCTCGACCTGATGGAACATCGGGGTGTGGGTCTGGTCGGAATCGTGCCGGTAGGTCCGGCCCGGGATGATCACCCGGATCGGCGGCGTCTGCGACCGCATCGTGCGGATCTGGACCGGAGACGTGTGGGTGCGCAGCACCTTGCGCTTCCCGGTATGGTCCGGCGCCAGGAAGAACGTGTCGTGCATCTCGCGGGCCGGGTGGCCGGGCGGGAAGTTCAGCGCAGTGAAGTTCAGCTCGTCGGTCTCGATATCCGGGCCCTCGGCCACGGCGAAGCCCATATCGGCGAAGATCGCGGTGATCTCGTCGATCACCTGGGTGATCGGATGGATCCGGCCGCGCACCTCCGGCGCCTCGCGCAGGGGCAGGGTCACGTCGACCCGCTCCGAGGCGAGGCGGGCCTCCAGGGCAGCCTCGACCAGGGCGCTCTTGCGGATCGTGACTGCGCCCTGGACCCGGTCCCGCAAGCCGTTGATCAGGGGGCCGCGTTCCTTGCGCTCCTCGGGCGTCATCGAGCCCAGGGTCTTGAGCAGGTCCGAGACGCTGCCCTTCTTGCCGAGCGCGGCCACGCGCACGGCGTCGAGGGTCGCCTCGTCGGACGCAGCCGTCACCTGGGCCAGGAGATCGCGTTCGAGGCTGTCGAGATCGGTCATCGTTTTTTTCGAACTGGGTTGGCGGTCCGTGATCGCCGCATGCTTTTGCGCGCCGTTCGCATTCGCGCAAGTCGGGGCATCCGCGCAAACGGCAACGGGGCCGCCCCGCAGCAGCTCGGAAACAAAAAAGGCGCAGCTCCCAAAGGAGAGCCGCGCCTTCCGTCCGCCTGCGCGGGAGATTGAGCCTCAGGCGGCCTTGGCGGTGGTCTCGGGGAGGGCGGCCTTGGCCTTCTCGACCACGGCAGCGAAGCTCGCCGGCTCGTGGATCGCCAGCTCCGACAGCGCCTTGCGGTCGACGACGATGCCGGACTTCGCAAGACCGTTGATGAAGCGCGAATAGGTCAGGCCGTGCTCGCGCACCGCCGCGTTGAGGCGCTGGATCCACAGTGCGCGGAACGTGCGCTTCTTATTCTTGCGGTCGCGATAGGCATATTGCATGCCCTTCTCGACCGCCTGCTTGGCGATGCGGATCGTATTCTTGCGCCGGCCGTAATAGCCCTTGGCGGCCTTCAGAACTTTTTTGTGCTTCGCGTGACTGGTCACGCCGCGCTTGACGCGGGCCATCGGTTATCTCCTGGTTTCGACGAAAGACAGTGGCAACGGGTGTCGAAGACTTACCGCGCGTTCGGCAGGAAGTACTTCTTCACGTTGGCGGCATCGCCCTCGAACAGGGTCGTGGTGCCGCGCAGGTTGCGGATCTGCTTGGTCGTCCGCTTGATCATCCCGTGGCGCTTGCCGGCCTGGGCGTACATCACCTTGCCGGTGCCGGTGATCTTGAAGCGCTTCTTGGCGCCTGATTTGGTCTTCAGCTTGGGCATTTGGCTCTCCGTTGCGCGAAAATCCCTCCGGGCCGACCCGTGAGGGTCGGATGAGGTGTGCGCGATGATGCTTCTGGTGGAGCAGCACGAGCCGCCACGGCAGCCCTATCGGCCGGGCGGTTCGACGCGGGGCGGCTTATGACAGAAACCCGCAGCGACGGCAACGGCTTCCGCCTCGGCTCGGCACGGCTGCCGCGAGACCGATCCCGGTCCGCGAGGGGGGGCGGGGTTCGGGGAATGCGGGGATAGATCCCGCGCCGCACAAAACGCGCAGCGACACCGTCTGGCGGAGGAACCATAACCTTGGCCGTCGGTTTCATTCATGTCCCGCTCAGGCCGGCAGGGTTAGATCCCCTGTCAAAGTCGGCCAACCAGGAGACACTTCGTGCGCATTGCCCAGATCGCTCCGTTGTCGGAGGCCGTCCCTCCGAAGTTCTACGGCGGCACCGAGCGCGTCGTCAGCTGGATCACCGAGGAACTGGTCCGCCAGGGCCACGACGTCACGCTGTTCGCCAGCGGCGATTCGGAGACGTCGGCGAAGCTCGCGGCCTGCACGCCGGAGGGCCTGCGCCTGCTCGGCTACCGCGATCACACCGCCAGCCACTTGGCCATGCTGCACCAGGTGCACCGCCGGGCTCACGAGTTCGATATCCTCCATTTCCATATCGATCTGCTTCAGTATCCGATGTTCGAGGATCTGAACCACAAGTGCATCACCACGATGCACGGTCGCCTCGACGTGCCGGACTTCATGCCGGTCTACCGCACCTTTACCGGCATGCCGCTCGTGTCGATCTCCGACAACCAGCGCGAGCCCATGCCGCCGAACGTCAACTGGCTGTCGACGATCCATCACGGCCTGCCGTCGCAGAACTGCCCGTACGCCCCGGAGGCCAAGGGCGGCTACCTGGCATTCCTCGGCCGCATCTCCCCGGAGAAGCGCCCCGACCGCGCCATCGAGATGGCGATCCGCTCCGGCACGCCCCTCAAGATCGCCGCCAAGGTCGACAAGGCCGACCAGGATTACTGGGACGAGGTCATCGAGCCGATGACGCATCACCCGCTGGTCGAATATATCGGTGAGATCAACGAGGAGCAGAAGAAGGCCTTCCTCGGCAACGCCCTGGCGCTCGCCTTCCCGATCGATTGGCCGGAGCCCTTCGGCCTGGTCATGATCGAGGCGATGTCGGCCGGCACCCCAGTGATCGCGTTCCGCAACGGCTCCGTGCCGGAAGTGATCAAGGATGGCGTGAGCGGCGTGCTCTGCCAGACCATGGACGACGCGGTCGAGGCCGTGGCCAAGGTCAAGACGATGAGCCGCCAGGGCGTGCGCAAACACTTCGAAAGCCAGTTCACCGCCGAGTGCATGGTCAAGAAATACGTGGCCGCCTACGAGGAGCTGCTCTCCCGCGGGGCCGACGTGATCCAGCTGCCCAAATCCGGCTTCACGCCGCATTACGGCGACGTCAACGGCTCGGCGCGGCCGGCGATCTCCGTCGCGGCGATGCCGGCCTAAGATCCGGCATCGGGCTTGCGAGACACGGCCCGCCCGGCCTAGCGTCGTAAAGGCGCCTCATCCGAATGTTCACGAGGGCCGCCGCATCAGAGCCGATGCGGCGGCCCTCTCGATTCGTACCCCTCACACGCACTCGGAGACGTTCTGCATGGCGGCGGAGAATACGGCGGCCCACAACGCGACCGCCCGGACACAGGCCAGCACCGTCACGGTGGCGCCCGGCTTCCAAGACGCCGACGAGGTGCTGCCGACCTACCACATCGAGGCCCATACCTCGCTGGTCGAGCGGCCCCTGCGCGCGCTGAAGTTCGGCGAGGCCTTCGGGGTCCTGGATTCCTACGGGGATATCGGCGTCCAGCCCGGGCCGGAGGGCCTGTATTTCCAGGACACCCGCTATCTCTCCCGCCTCGAACTCACCGTGGAGGGGCAGCGCCCGCTGATGCTGTCCTCCGTGATGCAGGACGACAACGGCGCGCTCAGCGTCGACATGACGACGCCCGATATCCGCCTCGAGGCTCATGACGAGACCTCGATCCCGCGCGAGACGATCGCGATCGAGCGCACCAAGTTCCTGTTCCGGGGCGCCTGCTACGACCGGATCGGCCTGCGCTCCTTCGATTCGAAGCACCGCCGCCTGCGCATCGCCGTCACCTTCGATGCCGATTACCGCGACCTGTTCGAGGTGCGCGGCACCGACCGGAAGGAGCGCGGCAAGCGCGGCGTCCTGGTGGCGAGCGATCGGGAGGTGCAGTTCCGCTACGTCGGCCTCGACGAGATCGTGCGGACCACGTCGCTGCATTTCGGCCCAAAGCCGGACCTGATCGAGCCGGGCCGCGTCGCCTTCGACGTATCGCTGCCGCCGGAGGGTCGCGCCTCGCTGTTCATTCGCGTGGCCTTCGAAGCCCACCGGGCCTTCACCAAGCCGCCGAGCGACGAGATGGTCGGCGAGGATGCGGCCGCCAAGCTGACGCTCGCGGCCAATGTCGGCGGCGCCCGGCGTGAGCCGAAGGACCTCGCCGAGGGCATGATCTTCGCGCGCGCCTACCGCGATTCGCGCCGGGACCTGCGCGCGCTGACGGCGGGGATCACCACGATCATCTCGTCGAACGACCAGTTCAACGAGGGCCTGTGCCGGGCCACTGCCGACCTCTACATGCTGGCGAGCCGGACGCCGGAGGGGATCTACCCGTTCGCCGGCATCCCCTGGTATTCCACGGTGTTCGGCCGCGACGGCATCATCACCGCCCTGATGGCGCTGTGGATCGATCCGAAATTCGGCCGCGGCGTCCTGCGCTACCTCGCTGCCACCCAGGCCCAGGCGGTCGACCCGGCCGCCGACGCGCAGCCCGGCAAGGTGCTGCACGAGACCCGCCGCGGCGAGATGGCGATGCTCGGCGAAGTGCCGTTCCGCCACTATTACGGCACGATCGACGGCACGCCGCTCTTCGTGATGCTGGCCTGGGAATATTACGGCGTCACGGGCGACCTTGAGACGATCCGGGCGATCTGGCCGTCGCTGGAACTCGCGCTGGAATGGATGGACCGCTACGGCGACCGGGACGGGGACGGCTTCGTCGAATACGCCCGCGACACCGACAAGGGCCTGGAGAACCAGGGCTGGAAAGACAGCCACGATTCGATCTTCCACGCTGACGGCCAGCTCGCCAAGGGGCCGATCGCGCTCTGTGAGGTCCAGGGCTATGTCTACGCCGCCAAGACCGGCATGGCCAAGCTCGCGGCTCTGCTCGGGCACGACCCGATGGCCGAGCGGCTCTCGCTCGAAGCCACCGCCCTGCGCGAGCGCTTCGATGCGGCCTTCTGGAACGAGGAGCTCGGCACCTACGCGCTGGCGCTGGACGGCGCGAAGAAGCAATGCGCCGTGCGCTCCTCGAATGCCGGGCACGCCCTGTTCACCGGCATCGCCAAGCCCGAGCGGGCGGCCCGGGTCGCCGAAACCCTGCTGTGCAAGGACGGGTTCAACGGCTGGGGCGTCCGCACCATCGCCAAGGGCGAGGCGCGCTACAACCCGATGTCCTACCACAACGGCTCGATCTGGCCGCACGACAACGCGCTGATCGCGATGGGGCTCGCCCGCTACGACCGCAAGCATGAGGCCGCGCGCATCTTCCAGGGGATGTTCGACACCTCGCTCTACCAGGACCAGAAGCGCCTGCCGGAGCTGTTCTGCGGCTTCATGCGCCGGCGCCAGCGCGGTCCCGTGGCCTACCCGGTCGCCTGCAGCCCGCAGGCCTGGGCGGCGGCGGCGCCGTTCGCGTTCCTGGCCGCCTGCCTCGGCCTGGAACTCGACCACGACCGCAACAGCGTCCGGCTCAAGAACCCGATCCTGCCGGGGTTCCTCGACGGCGTGACGCTCTACAACGTCAAGCTCGGATCCTCGCGCCTCGACATCCGGTTCCAGCGCTACGACGATGACGTCACGGTGTCGGTGCTGCGCCGCCACGGCGACGTGCATGTGGTGGTGACGAAGTAGGCGCCGCGTCCCGCCGCAGCCCCAGGATCGGGCTGCGGCGGCAAGCCCTCGGATGTCGGGTCTCGCCGGTCGTTGGCAGGGCGAGGACGACACCGGCGGTGTCGGCACGCTGCCAGACCCGGCGGACGGGATCGCACGTGTCGTGGCCGGGCACCGTAAGGGTGAAGGTCTGCGGCAGGCGATGCCGGCGGGAGACCGACAGCTTGGCGCCGCACGGCGACATGTCCCGCAGGATGCAGCTGATGGATTCGCCATCGGGACACCGGATCGTCGCCGGGATCAGGACCGCCCGCCGCTGGCCGTCGCGCCTGGTGGCTGCCGCGCCGACGGGGAAGCCGATCGCGGTGCTCCTCAGAGCTTGTTTGACGGCGTGATCGCAGTCGCGTGCCGGTTCTGACCGACGTGTATCCCAATCGTCCCCTCATCCTGAGGTGCTGCGCAGCAGCCTCGAAGGAGCCTTCCAGGGATCGCGCGGCTGGCTGGAGGGCTCCTTCGAGGCTGCTGCGCAGCACCTCAGGATGAGGTCGAGAAGAGGAAAGACCGGTCAAACGGGCTCTCATTGGCGTCATCCCATTGCGTTCTATTCAATGGCGCGCTTGTTTCCGCCGAAACGACCGACTCGGTCTGACTGCGTCGCGACGCAAATCAGACTTCACGCATTCGTGTGAGGCTTGAGCGTGGCGCTTCGATCCGCGCTGCCAACCGGATGCCCAAGGCGCGTCCCGTACGGCAGGACTGGCGCACCGCCTTCGGATCCCACCGACTTGGTGTAAGGGGCATCGCAAGACCTGTTGTCCCGGGACTCGCACATGCCGGCCGACCATTCCGCCCTGTCACTTGCCCAAAAGCTGATCCGCTGTCCCTCGGTCACGCCGGAGGATCGCGGTGCCCTCGACGTGGTGGCGCAGGCCCTGGAAGAGGTCGGTTTCGCGATCGCGCGGCCGGTCTTCTCCGAGCCGGGCTATCCCGATACGCCGAACCTCTATGCGCGCCTCGGCGAGCGCGGCCCCTGCCTGGTCTTCGCCGGCCATACCGACGTGGTGCCGGAAGGCGACGGGGCCTGGCGCCACGGCCCGTTCGAGGCGGCGGTGGCGGATGGCATGCTTTACGGGCGCGGGGCCGCCGACATGAAGGGCGGCATCGCCTGCATGCTGGCCGCGACCCTGGCCTTCATCGCGGGCCGGGGCCGCGCGTTTCCCGGCTCGATCGCCTTCCTGATCACCGGCGACGAGGAGGGGCCAGCGGTCAACGGCACCGTCAAGCTGCTGGACTGGGCCCGCGCCCGGGGCGAGCGCTTCGACCATTGCCTGCTCGGAGAGCCGACCAATCCCGGCCGTCTCGGCGAGATGATCAAGATCGGCCGTCGCGGCTCGCTCACCGGCAAGCTCACGGTGCTCGGACGCCAGGGCCACGTCGCCTATCCGCACAAGGCCGAGAACCCGATCCCCGGTCTGCTGCGGCTCGCCTCGGCGCTGGTCGCGGAACCGCTCGACGGTGGCACCGCGCATTTCGACGCCTCGAACCTCGAATTCACGACGATCGATGTCGGCAACCCCGCCACCAACGTGATCCCGGCCACCGCCCGGGCGACGTTCAATGTCCGCTTCAACGACGACTGGACCGCCGCCAGCCTCGGCGCCGAACTCCGGAAGCGTCTGGAGCAAGCGGCCGGCAACGCCGTGCGCTTCACCCTCGACCTGCAGCCGTCGAACGCCCCGGCCTTCCTGACCCAGCCGGACGCCTTCGTGGATCTGGTGTCCCAGGCGATCCAGGCCGAGACCGGCCTGACGCCGACGTTGTCCACCACCGGCGGCACCTCGGATGCCCGGTTCATCAAGGATGCCTGCCCGGTGATCGAGTTCGGCCTCGTCGGCGAGACCATGCACCAAGTCGATGAATGCGTGGCGGTGGCCGATCTCGACCGGCTGACGGCGATCTACGGGCGGGTGTTGGAGGCCTACTTCCCCAAGCGGGGCTGACGGCGCTGCACGGTCAGATCCCGTCCTTCCAACCCGCGCCCTCATCCTGAGGTGCCCGCGTCAGCGGGCCTCGAAGGAGCCCTCCAGATGGCTCCGCGATCCCTGGAGGGCTCCTTCGAGGCCTCCGCTTCGCTCCGTCACCTCAGCGACTGTGTTGGAGGTCAAGCGCTTTGCCATGGTTTTTCATCCCTGAGCATGGCGTTGAGGATGGTGAGGAGCTTGCGGGCGGCGGCGATGACGGCGACCATCTTGGGCTTGCCGGCAGCGACCAGGCGGTCG
>NZ_JAKSYK010000132.1:0-321 GCF_022829425.1 Methylobacterium sp. J-072
CCGCGAACGGTGCCGCACGCCCGCATCCCCGGTTTCGACAAGACCGCCCGCGTCCCAAGCACCGCCGCCCCCGTAGTCACGCGCCGACGGAGCCCGGTCGACGGCCGCTTCCTCAACCTGCCGAACGAGCCGGTCCTGGGCGTGATCGAGCCCTGGAAGGCCGTGACCCCGGTCCGCCCGGACACCGCGCACAGCCGCAGCGTCCGCTTCCTCGACACGGCCGGCGAGCTGCTGGCCGCGGCCTTCATCATCGGCGGCGGCATGGTGCTGACCGGCCTCGCCTCCCTGCTCTGAACCGACCCGCACCCGAGCGGGTCGGCT
>NZ_JAKSYK010000135.1:0-306 GCF_022829425.1 Methylobacterium sp. J-072
GGCGCGTCTGCGACCGGCGCGCAGAGCCAGCCAGATGCATGACTGCTCGCGGCGCGGCGGGAGAGGGAGGCTTGAGTGGTCGAGCCCGGCGGGGTGCGCGTCTCCCCGCCCGCTCGCCGCGTCAACGTCGTGACGGCCGGCGCGTACGAGGTCGGGCCCGACGAAGAGGAAGAGGGCTTTGAGTACGACGAGGCCAGGCGCCGGGGCTAGACCGGCGGCGGCGAGGCGCGCCCGCACCAGACGCGGGGGTCTCCCTCCCCCGCAGAGGGGGGAGGGAGAGCGGGTGGCAGATCCCGATCGGGGGAC
>NZ_JAKSYK010000145.1:0-20952 GCF_022829425.1 Methylobacterium sp. J-072
GCCGGCAACGACAGCTTCCGCACCGGCTACGCCGTCGGCGGCGGCATCGAGTACGCCCTGCCCACCGACTCGTTCCTGAACTTCTTCCGCTCCTCGGCCGTCACGCTCAAGGTCGAAGGCCTGTACGTCAACCTCGACCGCGGAACCCGCAACCAGGGTGTCCTGCTCGTCAACGCCGCCAACCTCGCCCCGGCCTATTCCAGCGCGATCGGTCGCCGCGACGACGAGTTCGCCGTCGTCCGCGCCGGCCTGAACTACAAGTTCGGCTCGTACTAAGACCTCAAGAAGACGCTTCCGGCCTCCCGGCCGGGAGCGGTTTTCTGGATCGCGCGCGCAGGCCAGAACCCGCGCGCGCCATCCCAGCGTAATCCTCACAAACGAAATCCTCGCCTCGGCATCCCAGCCCGATCGGACTGGCCGCTCAGATCGAGAAAAAACCCCGGACGCCGATGGCGTCCGGGGTTTTGTCGTTTTGCGGACGAGGCCGGTCTGCCGGCCGGCTTGCGCCCTCATCCGCGCCAGGGCGACGTCCGGATCACGCGGCAAAAGTTTCCGGCGTGAAAATGCGGCTCCTTGTCGGCGATGACATCGGCCTTGACGTTGCCGAAGGTCGTGTCCGGCTTGTGCCGGATCCCCTCGTAGAACGCCTGGATGATGTCCTCCTTGAAATGCGGACTGCGCGGATGCGCCCGCACGACCGCCTCGCGCTCGGCGTCGCTGTAATGCGCATAGGTGAGCCCGAGCACGTCCATCTCGACTCCGGCGGTGACCAGGGCGATGACGGGATGCATGTGCTGCGGGATGCCCGGGGTGGTGTGCAGCGCGATCGCGGCCCAGACGGTGTCGATATCGGCCTGCGCGATGCCGTGGCCGCGCAGGAAATCCCGGGCCGCGTTGGCGCCGTCGACCTCGAAGCGCTCGCCCGCGCTGCTGTGCTGCGGGGTCAGCCCCATGTCGTGGAACATGGCGCCGACATAGAGCAGTTCCGGATCGTAGGGCAGGCCGCGCTGCTTCCCCGCCAGGGCGCCGAAGTAATAGACCCGGCTCGAATGGTGGAACAGCAGCGGCGATTCCGTATCCCGAACGCATTCGGTCACCGCCCGGGCGAGCGCGCTGTCGGGAATGGCGATGTCGCCGATCGGATGAGCCATGGGATTCTCTCCTTGCTGGCCCGGACATTCTAAGCCTCACCCCCGCGTCCGAAGTTGACGTAACACGTCTCGAACGGCCAAATCGCGCCTCCGACGGACGCCCTGGAGCGCGCAATGGAGCGGAGGCTGGTGATCGTTGCCGGGCCGGGCGTGCAGATGCTCGACGTCTCCGGCCCGCTGGACGTGTTCGCGGAGGCGAACGTGCAGGCCGGGCACGTCGTCTACCGGACCGAGATCGTGTCCACGGAGACCAGCCCGATCCGGACCTCGTCGGGGGCGCGGCTGCTCGCGGATCGGACCATCTTCGAGGCCGATGCCGGCGCCCTCGACACGCTGCTGGTGGCGGGATCTCCGGACGCGCCGCATCGGCGTCCGGCCGTCGCGCTGCTCGACTGGCTGCGGCGCACGGCGCCGTCGGCCCGGCGTTTCGGGTCGGTCTGCACGGGGGCCTTCGCCCTTGCGGAAGCCGGGCTGCTGAACGGTCGACGGATCACCACGCATTGGGCCGCCGCCGACGCCCTGGCCCGGCGCTATCCGGCGGTTCGGGTCGAGCCCGACGCGATCCAGGTCCGCGACGGGCCGGTCTGCACCGCCGCCGGGGTGACCGCCGGCCTCGACCTCGCGGTGGCCCTGGTCGAGGAGGATCTCGGCCGGGCAATGGCCCAGCGGGTCGCCGCGCAGCTCGTGATGTTCTTCAAGCGCCCCGGCGGCCAGATGCAGTTCAGCCGCAGCGGCGCGACCGAGCCCTCGGGCCGGGCCGTGCTCCAGGAGGTCCAGCGCTGGATCGCGGCCGCGCCCGCGGAGGACCACAGCGTCGCCCGGCTGGCGGACCGGGCCGGCCTCAGCCCCCGGCATTTCGCGCGCCTGTTCCGGAGCGAAGTCGGCATGACCCCGGCCGACTGGGTCGAGGCCGCCCGGGTCGCGGCGGCACGGCGATGCCTGGAGGCGGAGGGCCTCCCGCCCAAGCAGGTCGCCGCCCGGACGGGCTTCGCCAACGCCGACACCCTGCGCCGCGCCTTCGTGCGCCACGTCGGCATCACCCCGGCGGAATTTCGGCGGCGGAACGGTGGGGGATAACGGCGCCTATCCGCGGGCAATGAACGTCCCGCTGGCCGGGTGCGGGAGGCACCTTGGCACCCTCTCAAAGCCTGTTTGACCGGTTTTTCCGATTCTCGACCTCATCCTGAGGTGGCGTAGCGCAGCGGAGCCCTCGAAGGAGACCTCCAGTTGGCCAGGCGGTCCCTGGAGGGCTCCTTCGAGGCTGCTGCGCAGCACCTCAGGATGAGGGGACGATTGGGATACACCTCAGTCAGAACCGTCACGCGAATGCGATCACGCAGTCAAACTAGTTCTCAGACTCGCGAAGCCTGCTTCCAGGCCTGTGACCTAAGACTGTTGCGAGCGCGATGCGCACGCCAGAGTGTGTTTCACGGGAAACATCGGCGGCAGGCGGCGAAGGCCAACCTGCCGCCAGCTCAATAAGCCAAACATATGAGCTGGCGACCCCCGGTTGGGCTCGAACCAACGACCTGCCGCTTAGAAGGCACTGGAGAGATGTGTCGCAACATCTCGCATTCCGACAGGTTCATGGTTTGCACCCACACCGAAAGGATTGGCGACTTTCGTTTTGTTGGAATGGGCGACGCCCTCCGGCCAGCTGGGTCCAGACCTGCGAGATGCTGATCCCCATCCACGTGCAGCAATGCTCGACCGGCGTCGCAATCGACGATAAAATGACCGAGTTCGAGGTCGGGGACCCATCCTGGGACCGTTGATCTCAAAACCTTCGCCAAGGTGCGCGCCTTACACGATCGCACCACCAACCCGGGTGAGAAGACCTCGGCCGCCGCCCGGATGAAGACGCTCTCGAGCAAAACCGGGATGACGGTCGATCAGGCCATGTCCAAGTTGGATACCTCGCAGCCTACCCCGCTGCGCAGCATCTTCGACGAGTTATTCGACCAGCCGGAATTCCAGGCTGAGATGGCAGAGCGCGAGCGGGCGCGCATCATCAAGGCCGACGCCATCATTGCCCGCTACGGATCAGCGGATGCGGTATCTGCCGACACGCCGATGGAAGCGGCCTTGCGTGCAGTGTGTGAACCGCGCGTTGGGCTGGGCGAGACGTGGAACACGATCTATCGCTTCGACGACTGGAGTAGCCCCGACCCGCGCGCCGATATGCCTGCTCGCGTGCGAGAGGCCGTGACGCGCGCATGGCCGATGCCCGAAACCGTCGCAGCAGCCTGGGCCGAACTCCAATGCACGGATCGGTTGATCGGCGAGCGCTATACCCTCGATCGCTATTGCGACCCGCACCTGTTCTCGGAGGCCCGCCAACGCCGTGTTGAGGAGATCTTGGACACCGCGCCGGCGCTCTCGCTCAACGACCTCCGCGCCGGCGGCGCATGGCTGGATTTCTGGGCGAGCGGCGACGTGAGCCAGAGCGACGCTGAGCACCGGACGGTTGTGGCGACGCTGCGCGCCGACATCGAGCGGATGGGCCAGCGGCTCCGCGAGCAAGATGTGGGCGCCACCGAGGGCTCAGATCCGAGCCATACCGGCCCTGTCCAATCTGGACAGCAAGGGGAGCACAGTCTGCCGACCCTTCGCTAACTCCTTGTCGGGCAAGGGCCGAAAATTCAGCCAAAGGGTACGCACCAAGTGAGTACCCTTTGCGCAACTTGGATCCAGAGATCGGGTTCTCGCCAGAACAGGCGGAAACCCCTGTCCAATCTGGACACGCTGAACGGGGTAGAGTTTTGCGACCCCCACCGCGCCGGACCAACGCCGATAGCGACACGCCGTGCTCGCTCTACTCGGCCATGGTCTCACGGATCGCGAGATCGCCCGCCGGGCCGGCGTCTCGCCCACAACCGTAGGCACGATCAGGAAAGCGAGCGCATGACAGCGACCCCCATCGCGACCGCCGCCAACGCGCTCCTCCAGGTCATCGTGAAGGGCGATCTGGAGCGTCGCCACGCGCCGAACCCCAAGGCGGCCCATGCCAGCTCCACGTCTTGGCACGAGGCGACGATGATTCCCCACTACGGCGAACTGGACCTGCCCGGCCTCACCACGGACCCGATCGGCACCGCGTGCCGGGCCGAGCTGCGCCGGATCGGTAACGTCATCCATGCAGCCGGCGGCTCCGACGCATTGGTCGCGGCGATAAATTCGCTCGCCGAGATGGACATGGCCCACGCCGACTGGCGCGCGATCGTATTAAAAAGCGTCTGGGCCGGGATTGGAGCCCGCGTGTCGTGAACGCGCCTGCAAACCTGCGACCTATTCCTCGCCTGCTGCTGGCTCGGTCTCCTGCGAGCAGCGCTTGAGGCTGTGCCTCACGATCGTCTTGGTGCGGTCGGCTGCGTGCTGCTCATTGGGCAGGGGCCGCATCTGCGGCCATCCATTCTCGCCGAGCCGCTTCCGACCGGCACATTCACTGGCTTTACGTTCGTTCTCGGACAGATTTGCGCTGCCGCTTTGGTCGTAGGCCATGGGGCCCTCCTGACCCTGAATCAACGCCCAGATGAGTCGGGGGTTCTAGGTGGCAGCGACGCAGCCGATGCCGATCGTTCAATCACGATGCAGGAAGTGGCCACATGACGCCCAGCGAGCGCGCCGCCTTCAACGCCGGTATCGAGGCTGCCCGCCAGATGGCGCTCACCGCAGCCGTGACGTTGAAGGTGCGAGACGACGCCCGCCAGGTCCGCCTGCAGGCCGCTGCCGCAGCGCTTCATGGTCTAGCCGCCGGGCTCCACGCGGTATTCATCGCCCCGCCGGCCGGAACTGATCCCATGCACCGCGTCATGGCGACGATCGCGGCGGATCCAGCCGGCAGCGGCGCCGTCGAGTGTCCGGACTGTAAAGGTCGGCTGGCTTGGGCGCGAGACAGCAGCAACGGCCATCTGCACGCACAGTGCGAGACCCCAGGCTGTCTGAAGCTGATGCAGTGAGCCCTTATACGCCCTGCAAAAGCGCTCCCGCTGCCAAGATGGCAGCATCTGCCCTGCCCGGGAGGCCGCAGCAGTGTCCGTCCTCGCAAGCCTCACGCTCTCCAGCAGGATGAGCTGTGCCGAAGAAGCCGCGCCCCACCTGCTGACCGACGTCAAACGCGCTAATTCACCGAAATAATTGAACCAGTGGAGCCCAAATTGTCCTCATCCCTTGAGAACGTCCTGCTCGAAGAGCTGCGCGACCTGACCGTCCGGGTGGACATCCTGCAGAGGACGCTAGGGACCGCCATCTCACTGATGAGCGAGAAGCAGCGCGAGACCATCATCGAAGCGCTCGCCCAGGGCTTGAAGATGACCGGGAGCGAGGATCCGCGCGGCATCACTGGCCCGGCCGTGAAGGAGTTGATGGATTACGCGCTGTTGCCCTCCTACGCGGCGGAGGGGCGGTCGGAGGACGCTTAAGGGCGCGGGTGGAGATATAAACGGCGGGGCTCACACCCCGCCGCAGATCCATCAAATCGTCTTCGGAGACGGCTTAAGCCGCCCGCCGGTTGGCACTACAGGCCCAGCATCTGGCTCGCCGAGCCTATGAACGTCATCACGAGGCCACAGGCGAGCGCGCCTATCATCACGTAAGAGAAGCCCTTCAAGAGCATCGTGGGCAGTCCTTCCGATTGGTGGCCTGGATCGGCGGCAGGACCGTTGAACTCCATTTGACGATGGGTGGAGGCCGAACGGTCGCACGCTGGTCGAGCGCAAATGCTGCGCCGCGAGCCCCCAACTGAGCGGGTGCAGCAACGATCCCTCACGAAATCGCTACCAAGCTGGCTAAGATCATCCCGCGCCTCACGTCCGAGCATGCGGGCGCGGTGGTCAACTCGGTCTGCGCTATCAGTCGGACGCTGGTCAGCGCCGATTTCGACTGACATGCGCTCGCCGAGGTGATCGAGGCGGCGGGCGGCTTTCAGACCACGTCGTTCGATTAGTCATCCGGCGCGGCTTTGGGCCGATGCACCGGCAATCACGCGTCCCCGACGGAGATAGAGGGGCCGTGGGCAGGCCTCGGCCAGCGCATGAGGCTGCCAAGGTCTTGGGATCACATCTGCCTAGCAACAGCCGTCCATTGCCTTGCTCGGCACGATCACGCTTAGCGCCGGCTCGTCAAGCTGAAGACTGCGAACCCCGCCAGTACCGCCAGACCCAAGGCGAGGGAGCGGTTGCCCTGAACGAAGTCGGCCGCCTGCTCTCCAGCCTGCCGGAGATCGTTGCCCAGAGGCGAGCCCGTCAGAATGCGCTCCGCTCGCGCATGGTTCTCCTCACGGGTGTTGATGGACACTTCGAACGCGTCGCCACGCCGATCGATCTCGATGCTGTTGCGGGCAAATCCTGCGCGGGCCAGCCGCGTCCGCGCCGATCGAGCTGCTTTGAGGGAGGGGAACGTCACTGAGGCTAGGGTGGTGTCCGACATGGATTCCTTCGGGGTGCGGGCCGAAACTCGCCGAGGCGATCGGGTTTCTCACGGGGCTAACCCCTGCCATCGCCATTGGGGTCCGAGGCGACGCTAGCGGCGTCCAGCACCAGGCAGTGGTGGCCGCGCTTCAGACTTTAGCCGAGGATGCGCGAGATCTGATGTTACGCGACGCGATGCAGCCGCCCGAGTAGGGACAGCATCGCGCCCTTTGATTTCCCATTGATTGTTTTCAATGCCGAGGAGCACTGCCGAGCCGGATCCGTCAATGCCCCGTCAGGGAAAAGCGACGGCTCGCATGTTTAGGGGGTGGAAACCAACGTGGAAACCTCACGCATGTAGCGGGCTAATACCAATCCTCATTGATCAGAACCCATGAGCCCAGGCGCGCAGTCCAATGGACATGATGCGCCAGGGTCGGTTGATGAAGGTATTCCAGGCCTCGCAGCAGTGGTCGAGGATGTCGGCGTGGGATTTGAAGACGCGGTTGCCGAGCCAGTTGTCGCGCATGAACTGCCACAGGTCCTCATCCTGAGCTTGTCGAAGGATCGACCGGGTTAAGTTCGGGGGCGCGGGCCGGCAGGGGCAACAGGGTGATGTTGGCGGGCACTGCGAGTTTCTTGGTGGTGTGCCAGCCGGTCTGATCGAGCAGCAAGACGGCCTGCGCGCCGGGGGCGACGGCTTGTGCGATCTCTTCGAAGTGCAAGGCCATCGCCTCGGTGGTGCAGCGGGCCATGACGAGGCCGGCCCCTTTGCCGAGGGCGGGGCAGATCGCCCCGAAGATGTAGGCGGAGGCGGTGCGCTGGTCCTTGGGGGCCGAAGGGCGCGTGCCGCGTTTGGCCCAGCGCCGGGTGATCGTGTTCTTCTGGCCGACCCGGGCCTCATCGGCGAACCAGATCTCTATCGGCTTGCCGCCGACAGCCTGCGCGATCTCCGCCAGGTGGGCGGGGAAAGCTTTTTAAAAACCGGGATGGCGTCCGGGTCCTGGGCGTGGTGGCGCGCACGGGCGGAGAGCTTCCGATAGCCCATGCTCTGCAGGACCCGGCTCAGTGTCTGCTCGGACACCGAGACGCTGTGGTCCTCAAACAGGATCTGGGCGAGATCGACCAGTCGCCAGCGCACCACCCCGTGGGCAGCCGGCATCGGCCCCTGCTCGACCAGCGCGCGCAGCATCTCCTGCTGCTCGGCGTTCAGGCGCGGGCGAGCCCCGGGCGCTTTACCGCCGATCAGCCCGTCCGGACCGGACGCGTTGAACGCCACGACCCAGTCCCGCACCGTCTGAAGCCCGACCCCGCCGAGCGCGGCAGCGGCCGAGCGCGAGCCGCCCGCGTAGATCGCCGACAAAGCCAGCAGGCGCCGTGTCTGGGCGGGATCGCGTGCACACTTGGCCAAGGCGCGCGCAGGCCCTCAGCGTCAAAGTCCGACCGCAGTGGCACCGGAGCAGCCATGACATCCTCCTCGGGCTCCAAACCCGGAGATGGAATCACCCCTCAGCCGCCGATGCTACCCCGTGAGTCCCCCTCAATGAGGGTTGGTATAAGGCCGTTAATTTCATCGAGCTGACCGCCGACATTGTCTCGGCCTACGTGTCGAAAAATTCGGTTCGGCCCAGTGACATGCCGGATCTGCTTGCTAGAATTCACAGTGCGCTAACTGGGCTGAGCCAGAGCAGCGCTCCAGAAGCCCCGGCGGTCGACAAGCCCACCCCTGCGCAGATCCGGAAGTCGGTCACCCCCGACGCGCTGATCAGCTTCGACGACGGCAAGCCGTACAAGACCCTGAAGCGCCACCTTAACGGTAACGGCATACGGCATGATGATCGAGCAGTACCGGGAGCGATACGGTCTGCCGCGCGACTACCCGTCCACGGCTGCTAGCTACTTCGAACAGCGCTCCAAGCTCGCTATGGCTCTCGGCCTCGGCAATCAGCGCAAGAAGGCTGCTCCGAAGGCCCCTGAGCCTGCAGAGACTGTCACCGATAAGCCCAAGCGTGCTGGTCGGCCTCGGAAAGCCAAGGAAGCCGCTGAGGCCTGAGGCCAAGCGGGGATCCGCCGTTTCCTCCGGCGATCCCCATATTGCTACCTATCGCAGTGGTTGAGCCTTCACTGGCTCCCGCAAGCGAGCGCGCCGGTCGCCGTGTTCCCCCCGTTCACGTGTGGCCGGCGCGTCCTCACCGACTTCCCAAAAGACCGCTTTGGCGGGCAGCCTTCAGGCAACGCAGACTCGCACCCGGTGCCATGCCGTGCAGAGGTAGCCCTTGTAGTTCCACGTGTCGTCGGGATCCGCGGATTGCGTTTGACCAGCTTCGTCCCAAGCCCGCACCGCAAGCTCGTGCTCACCTGCAGGCAGGTTGAGGTCGATCGTCCAGAACGTCCAAGCGAACGGCGCATTCGCGTCATGCTCGAGCAGGGCTTGGGCCCAGGATCGCCCGCCATCGCCGGACACGTCGACGCGCACCACGGCGCGGTCACCCGAAATCGCGTAGCCGCGGATTCTGTTCGTTCCGGCCTTCAGCTCTGCGCCGCGCATCGGCTCGCAGATCACCGCGTTCAGCGGCATGGTGTTGATGGTGTGGCCCTTCGCCGGATCGGCCGTCTCCGCGGTCACATCAGGCGCGTACAGCCTATAGTCGTTCGCCTGGATCGGGTTGTCGGAGGGATGGTCCTGCACCGTGATGCGCTTCAGCCATTTTGGGCTTCGCACCCCGGCGTAGCCTGGCACCACAGCCCGCAGTGGGAAGCCGTGCTCCGGCAGTAGCGGCGCGCCATTCATAGCGAAGGCCAGCAGAGTTTCCTGTGCCAGCGCTTTCGCGAGTGGGATCGAGGCCCCGTAGGGATGCCCCTCGACCGTATCGTGGCTCTCGAACGCGGCATGCAAGTCAGCGCTCTCGTGGATCCCGGCCTCGCGCAACACATCGGCTAATCGCACCCCGGTCCAGTCGGCGGTGCCGATGGCGCCGCCGTCCCACGGATCGCCGGAAACCGGTGCGATCGCTCGCATGTCAGCACGGCGATTGCCCGCACACTGCATCGTCGCGGTGACGACGACGTGAGGAAAATTCGATCGCAAATCATGCAGCGATAGTTCCAGCACGGTCGTGACCGCACTGTTGACGGTGAGGCGGAATCCATCCTCGGCGATCGCCGGCAGATCCCCGTGGGAGCGCACGTAGAAATCGTCCGCCGGCGTGCGGTAGGCCGCGCGCAGCCGGACCAGCGGTGTCTCGGCGTTGTAGGGCGTCTCCCCGTGGACAATCAGGCGTGCTTTGCGCTCGACCAAATTCGACATGCAGGTTGTGCCCCTCGATACGAGGTGGGAACGCGCAGCAACACCAGATGGGAACGCCCGGGCTCACGGAGCATAGCGCTTCCAGAACGGAGGCGCGCACCATGACTCACGCTGACACCCCGATGCCGGGCGTGGATCCAGGCCCGTGATCGAGGATCCGTCCCGGCTCGACGAGATCGAGCCGCCGAAGCCTACCGTGCTCGAGGAAGAGGATCCCGAAGTGGAAGACACCGAGGTGCAGCCGACCTGATCCAGGCCGCCCATCCGCTGTCCGAAGGCTGATACAGAGAGGACCGGGATCATGATCGCCCCGAAGCGCCCCCGTGACCAATCCAGCCGAGACACCGCCGGGAGAGCGTGGTTATGAGGACCTGCCGGTTCGGGGGACGTCACAGGGCCCACGCTCGCTCGGAGTGTCAGAGCCCGGTGACATCGGGGTGCAGCGAAACGATGAGGTGAAGCCGACGGGCGAACACGGCGGCAAAGACGCACCCGTTGGAGGCGACACCGGGCTCGAGGCCTTCGACAAAGCGCGAGCGGAAACGCAGCAGCGAAAGTGACCGGTTGAGGTGCCAGATGTTCGGTGGCCAGGTTGCGATCACTGCTCACCGTGGAGCCGATCAGGTCGGCAGTACCGGACGCTTCCGCTCCGACCCACAACGCTCCGGATGAGGCTTTACGATGCAGACAACGCACGAGTCGGGCGTCGGTCGCCGATCGTTGAAGAGAATGATCTCGCCAACTGCCGCCTCTATCGCCTAGCCGGCTCGTCGAAGTAAGTCTATTCGTGTGCCTGGTTGCGCCTCCAGCAACGCGTGCAAGGCCGCGATGCTCTGATCCCTGGAATAGGTGCTGCTAGGTGCCGGACGTCGAGCAGACAAGCGGTCAGCTAATTGCTGTTGTGCCACGCCTTGATCTGCCGAAAAACGGCCTGCCCATTGCTAACGGTCACCTCAATCGTCTTGCCTTCCGTGGGGCAGCAATGACCGTCGCCGAGCCCCTGCGAGACAGCATAGATGATAGCCCGTTTGTCGTTGAAGTCCGCACCTTTGACGATCGACCAGCTCTGCGGCTTGCCGATCTCTAACGCCGTGTCGTCTTTCACGCCGTAGACCTGAGCGTTGTAGCCCCAGTTGTTGCCACCGTTGCAACCTTCCACACTGTAGACGAGGACCAACGCACCATCGAACCGCGCCGATGACGCGCTACCACCCGCCGCGATCCTCCCAGCGTAGGACAGCCCTATGTTACACTCACTGTTGTCCTGTTCGATCTTTTTCAGGACCCGCTGCATCATCGTCGCATCTGATGGCTTCGGATCGGCCAGCACACTGGAGCAGCCGACAAGCGAAGCAAAGGCGATCACATAAATGCGTATGCTCATGGGCAAGCCGTTCGTAATTGCTATGAGATTCAAATCGACTTAGCGTCCATTCATCACCGATGGCGGGTTACCATCGGTCAGAAAGGCTGCCTCGAATAAACCGCCGGGAGTATCAGCGCGACACTCGACGACGCCCTGCTTCTGGTACGGATTCGTGAACCTGCAAGTTCCCACCGCGCGCGAACGATCGATTTTTCCATTCGACCCGACAAGCACACCATCTATTAGCTGCACCGCGCTATTTGGGTCTGGGTTAATTTGCTGACTTCCCATTCCAGTGAAAGTCAATGTGGCCCCGCGATCTGTCACAAAATAGAACCCGACTCGCCCGGTCTTATAGATTGTGTTTAATAGCTTGCCGGTGCACTGCTGGGAAAAGTCCGCACCCGCTATGATAAGCCGACGGCATGTGCCGTTAGCGACGGCCATTGTCGGCATCACGCAACCGCCCCCCCGGCCCCTCGCCGTTCTCCTCGATGAAGATGACTCCGGCGGCTTCGGATGCGGGCTCAGGAAATCGCCTCGCCTACGGCCGTCCTATTCTGCAGCTTGGCACGCATCCCCCTCACGCTGGACGAACTCACGAGCGGCGAGCAAGAGGCTCTGTCGATTTTCAGGATCTCGGATCGCCTGCCAGAGGCGGAGCAGTTCGGCCGCGTCAGCACCATCAGACTTGAAAGCTGAGTCCCCAAAGAAGGCCCCAACCGGCACTTCGAGCGCCTGGGCGACTCGTTGCAGCTGCGGCCCACCATTTCCCGCGTAGGCCGCTGGCCGAGGGTCGTTCGGCATTCCCATGCTCTCCATCAGCCACGCAACCGAACAGGAATATTACACGCTTGAATTGCGGGCCAGATAATGGCCTGCAACCGTGCTATGCAATAATTCAACCGCATGGCACCCCCGTAAAACTACCGGTTGTACAAACGTCGTTGGCCGACAATAGGCAGGTAATAGATTTACTGACGACGGAACCGATGACCGAGGATACGGGCCCCGAGGCGATGCTGGACGCCTGTATCGCTGCCTATGAGGCAGTGAAGAGGCACGGCACAAGCGAGATGCAGTTGGCTGCTCGCGTCCTCCTGCAACTGGTCGGCGAGCAGATTGCACGTGAGATCACACCTCCGACCGCCGACGCCAGCGACGAGAACGTCGCCTAGCGGCTTGTGCCAATCACAAGCGGCCAGCCTTCAGCGTCGCTTCCGCGAGGCGGGGGGATGGGATCTGAGCGAAGGATTTAGTCCTCATCGTCGGGGCGACGATTGCGACGGCGATGGACACGTCGCTCATCCTCGTAGCCCTCTGCCGCTCTCGGTGGAACGCCGACAGCCTCACCGTCCTCAATCCCTTCAATCACATTGCGCCGCCCGTCCCGTCCTTCGGTGCCACCGGGTTCCGTGACAGACGGTTCACCGCCGGGCGCGATGAAGGACTGTGCTAGCGCCAAGGTCGTGCCGTTCAAGAGAACGGCGAAGGAAGCGACGAGGGTAAGCTTCGCCATGGAGCGATCCTTCGTTCGATCACGGCCGATGGGGCAACGCTGATTAGAATAAAATGGAGGGCCGTGATTCAACGGGTCGAGCCACCGCTAGTTCAAGTCGCTCTCCGCTTGCAGGTGCCTTGTGAGCAACTTCAGTTCGCCCCCTCGGGATCCTCTCGGTGCCGCACGTAACCCTGGCCGGTCAGCCAGCTCGTGACGGAGAGTTCGGTCAAACTGCCGCCACCTCGAACCGGTGATCCTGAAGTAAGATCGCTCGTTTGCAGCCAGGGCACACAAAACGATATTGGTTCTCCCAAGCCGACGCGGGCTCACAGAGGAGTGTAGCGCAGGCCGGGCATTCGCCTACCCAGGCGCCGATCCGCTTGGGTCGCGGCTTGCTCCTATCGTGCATAAGCGGCAAGCCGATCGCTGCCGCTACAATCGCTACGATCCAGTACTGATACACAAGGCCCGCTGCAGCTACGAGCAGTAATGTCCCGCCGGCAACAAGGCGACCGAGAAACAGGAACGTGCGTCCGCTTATCCGGACTCTACGGACCCGCTTAGTCGCTGGATCAACTGCTACGTCATCGCGATGAACGGCTGGCGTGCTTCGCGCCACACTTCTCACCCAAGCATACTCTTGGTGTTTGCGGCGGCGGCAATCACTTCAGGTAGCCATTCGTCTTCAGATGCTCGGTGAGGAACTTCACGGGACGCTTCCAGTCATATCGCTGTGTCGGATTAAGCTGCGCTGCGCTCACTCTGCCCACGATGGCTGTACGGATCAACGCTCATCGGGTGTGCGTGGCCGGGCGAGCCGTGATGATATGGCCGCCCGGCAAGCACGCGCGCAGATCGCGTGCAGGTCACGCGGGGTAGTGTTCATCGCCCTCTGGGGTCGTACCCTGGGCCTGGAATGGGTCAAGGACTGCCACCGGATGACGCTCTGGTTCATGCGTCGCGTCGATACAGGGTTCGAGGGATAGCGGCATGGTGTTGTGGGCCTGGTTCAACTCCCTGTCGCTGCTCGACCAACTCGTGATCGGGGCATGCGTCGCCGCGATTCTGTCTGGCATCTACAAGGCCGGCTACACGCATGGGTTTGCGGCCGGTGAAGCCGCTACCAGGACCCGATGGAAGATCCCATGGCCCTGATTTCAACTTCAACGAGACTCGGTTCGGTATAACCCCATCGGCACGATCACGATTGGGGCCGCGCTGATGTGTTCCTTGTGCTGGTAGGGTGCGAGCTGCTGACCGAGGTGATGGTGGGCGAGTCGGGGAAGCCATAATCGCCTGCCTTCGCCCAGCTCAGCCCCACCGCCCGATCTGATCACAGGCTGGCGGGGGAGGTCGACAATCTCACCGGCGTACCGGCAGGATGTCACGGTCCGGTTAGCCGACGAGCTATGATGAGGGCCGGCGGTGGTCCCGGATTGGGAAGGGTCAGGCGATCTTGAGGTTGGCAGCACTCTCCTTACCGCTGCGCCGGCTCAAGCACGGTGACGATGCTACTTGCCGCCACCACCCTTGTAGGCCGTGATCGCACGCCGGCAGTTCTCCGAAATCTTGTCCATGTTCTTCTTGAAACACGCGTCCATCTCTGGGCTGTCTGGATCATCGCCGCTGCAGAACGTGACCGCATCGCCGGAGCAGTAGGTCTTCAGATCTTTGTTGCCACGCTTTGAGGCCGACGCGTCAGGGGCCCCGAGAACGGGAGCCGCGACGGCGATGAGGCCGAGGGCCAGGATAATGCTTCGCATATTGGATGCCCGGTCGGAGGAGTTTGTCGATGCGCTAACGGCTCGGCTCGGTAATCTATCCCGTCCGCTTACGGAGCCGAGGCTCGCCCCCTCCGCGGCATTCGGGCTGTGACCGAACGGTCGAGTGGCTACTTACCGCCGCCCTTCTCGTAGGCATCGATGGCGCGACGGCAATTTGGGGACATCCGGCTCATGTTCTTCTTGAAGCAGGCGTCCATTTGCGGGCTGTTCGGATCGATGCCGGCGCAGAACGCGAGGGCGTCACCCGCACAGTTGGTCTGTAGGTCCGCGTTGCCGCGGTTAGGCGCCTGCGCCGAGGCGGGGGCGGCGAGAGCGATGAGGCTGACGGAGAGGATGAAGCTGCGCATCTCTGCTATGTAGCCGCGATGGGACCGCTGACGAGGCCGGTTCGGTGCGACCCGCGCCACCCTTCGTCACACCGGAGGACGACCATGAGCCCTTCCGAACCCAATCGCCTGATCTACGCCAGTCCGAATGGCGACCAGTGGCACCTGCTGTTCGACCCCACGACGGGGCACAGCTTCGTTCGGCACACCGGCAATATCGCCTCGGGTGGCCATGTGACGGATTTCAGTCTCGCTACCTTTCTCGCTTCCGGCCGCACCGGCCCTGAGCATCAGGCGCTCTGGCGACTGATAGGCACCCTTGTTGGTGACGACGGCCCCAGGCAGCCACTCATCGACATCGCATAGTCAGGGCGAGACCGCCGCCCGAGGTGATTACGGGCGGACGGGGACCCCCTTACTGAGCTACGCGGACTTGCGCTCGAGATAGGCATGTACGAGGTTCGGCAGGTTGCTGCCAAGCCAATCGCCCATCTCCTGTTCTTCCTTCATCGACTGTTCGAGCGTCGACTTGTCGTCGCCCGCGCCGGCAGCATCAGCCAGAACCAGCAGCACCTTGTAGGAGCTGATCTCGTAGGCCTTAAAGCCGATCGCTGCGAGGACGTTCTTCAGCACCTCGTCGTCCGCACCGACATGGATGAAACCCGCTACCGTGGCGACGGCGCCGGTGACAGCCTGCTTGATCACCGACTTGCTAGAACCGTGCTTGGCCAGGAGATCGTCGAGCCTGGCGGCCTGGGTGACCGACCGCTCGTGATCGGTCTTCATCTTCGCGTATAGATCCGGGTATGGCTCCATCCGGGGCATCTCATTCTGGATGGTCCCGACGGCCTGCATCTCGACGGCGTGCTGATTGCGCAGCCCTTCGAGATAGACGTCCATCGCCTGCTTCACTTTGCTCATAGCTTGATCCTTCGCGGGATGATCCGACGCGGTCAGTGTGCAGGTTCAGCAGTTGTCGGCGCCGGGCTTCACCGGTTGACCCTCGGGCGCCTTCTTCGAGCCATCGTCCTTCATGCTGGCGGCACCAACGTTATTCAGAGCGCCTACCGTGCCCGGGGACTCGCCCTTCGCGCCGGGGGTCACCTTGGCGGTCGTACCGCCATCGACGTTCGAGCTGGTGTCCTTGGATGAGCCGGCCATGTTCGTCGTCGTGCCGACGTTGCACGGTGCAGCGAAGGCGCCAGGGGCAAATAGAGAGACGGTCGCGATGACGACGCCAATATTCAGGATTTTGGACACGTGTTCTCCAGGCTCTCAGGTCTGAGGGAAGGGATCCCACAGGCCGATGTTCCTGGTGAACCGGTGTGACAACTGCTCGCGTTGGAGAGGGGTGATCACTTCGGATCCTTGGAACGGAACTTGGGCCCACCGGCATTCTCGCGGATGAGCACCGGGTGGAGTGCGGCTAGGGAAAGGGCGCAGAAGGCGGCATACAAGTGTCGCCGATGACCCTGCCGCCCACTCTGTTGTTGGCTTTCAGGGGCCGTTATGTCGCGGTCGACCGGCGAGCGCTCCACGATCTATCCATGTCGAGGAGCCGAACCGCGGCGAAGGGAAGATCGTGAAATCGAAGCTGTTCGCTCAATCGCTTACTGCCATCACAATCGCAGCGTCGGTCCTGTCGGCGTCAGCGCAGGGCGGCTGGAAAGGGCCGGAGGCCCAGGCCCTCTTCGTCAATGAAGCGAACCCGAAGGGCTACAACTACGCTCCGAGCGTCATCACCGAGAACGGGCAGACCGATATCTGGTGGTGCGGACAGGGCAAGACCGACGTCATCTTCCACCGCTCGTACAATCCAGAGACGGGGTTCTCACCGGCGCAGATTGTCTTTCAACCCACGCCGGGATCTTGGAACCGTCAGTACGTCTGCGATCCGAGCGTGATCAAAGGCAGCTTCACCAACCCGGCGGATGGCCAGCGATACAGCTATGCCATGTACTATTCGGGAGCAGACAATCAGCCTGGCAACAACAACCAGACAGGGCTGGCTTTCTCCAACGACAAAGTAAGCTGGGTCAATTATCCCACGCCCGTCATCTCACCGCTCAACCCAGCTGTCGCTCAAGGCAATTACGGCACCGGGCAACCGGCGACCTTCAATGCCGATGGCCGATCCAGCCTATACGTCTTCACCACGGATCTGACCGGGCCGCAGGGCGTCAGCGGCTTCGGCGACCTCTACGTCCGTCGCACGGCCGATGGCGTGCATTTTGAGCCGCCGGTGCGGATACCGAACGTGGCCACGGACGGCACGACCATCAACCCGAACTCGGATTTCGGCTACGACGCGTCCTCGGGCAACGTCTACGTCATCACCGGCCTGCCGGGTCGCAGCTGTCAGCAGGTAGCCTGCAAGGATCCAGCCCGCAATCCGGACCGCGAGACCTACCAGATGGGTCTCTTCAAGATGCCGATGAAAGCCCTCCTGAGTGGAAGCCCTGCCAAGTGGTCACCCGTCGGCTATCTGAACTCCGACGTCACAGGTTTCTACCTGAACCACAGCCCCGGCTTCCAGCGCGACCCCTTCGGCAACATCACGCCATTCCTGCCGAACGTCACGATCTTCTTCTCGGGCGGCGACCCGTATCCCGGCACATGGCGGATCGCTAGGGCGACCGAGACAAGCACGTCCGACCGGGTACCTCTGAAACGGTCGCTCGGACCCAGCGGGCACTGGGTCACCACGGGTTACGTCGCACCCGGCTACGCTTTCGAGGCCCATGTCGGCTCACTGTTCCTCCTGCCGAAGCCCGGCACCTCCAAGCTCATGAGCTGTGTTGCCGGGGCCGATCATTTCCTCAGCCGCGACGTGAATTGCGAGGGCCATACACCTCTGGGGCAGACCGGCTATATCTACGACGCTCGCCAGCCAGGTAGCCACGCGATCTTCCGCTGTAACGCTGGCGGCCACGACCATTTCGTGTCCGCCGATGCCGGATGTGAAGGGCAATCGACTGAGGGCGCCCTTGGATACGCTCTTGACTAAGGCTATCAGGCGCAACAGACTTCCTCGAAACCCACTCGCAATGCGCCGAGTGGACATGCGACGGCCCCTAGCCAAGCCAAGATTACCTTGAGCACGGCGGCACCTAGCCGTCGTGGTTCATGATTGAGCCTTCCGCTCCCGGAACCGGATCCCGGCCCCACCGCCGTTCTCGGGAATGAACTCCAGGCCGGCAGCCTCAAATGCGCGTCGCATAGCTGCGATTGTCGGGCCGTGAGCAGAGAGTGCGCCGGGCGTCGCCTCAAGCCGCTTGATCGTCGGTAGCGACACGCCAGAGGCTTCGGTCAGGTCCTTTTGCTCTCATCGCAGTAGTGCGCGCCCCGCACGTACGTTGAAGCCGAACATCAGAACGCCCGCAGGGCGCAAAGCGCCGCGTGACAACCGAACGTCGGAGAGCGTGCTCAGGAACCAGGTCTGCATCGCGGCAGGTTTCTGTCCCGGCACCCACGTGAACCGCTTGCGTGATTTGTCCGCATCCACCGACCCGCCCTCCAGGGCCAAAGGTTGGCCCAGTGAGTCTCTACAGACGGGCGACGAAAATCCCCGAGAACCACACCGGCGGTCAGGTCACATGGCTGCGTGGCAACGATCAGGACCGCGAAGCCGAGGCCCCCGAGACCGTCCTCCCAAAGGTGGTGGCTGAGGTGCGGCCCGACGCGACGATCTTGCCCTGGCGCAGCCGCGGGAACATCATTGCGGCGGCCGGGACGTTTCTCGTTGACCTGTTGGAGCGGGCTTAATGCCACCGTGGCTAGAGCGCGTCGATCCCGGCACACATCGGCGCATCAAAGGGCTGCGGCTAGTCACGGCCTATGCGATCGCGGCCCTGCTCGGCGCGGTGCTGGAGCCGCATCAGGCCGGGAATGGCGGCACGCTGAGTTCCCTCGCGGGTGGTTTCGCACTTTGGGCCAGCGTCTCGGAAGGTCAGGCAACCCGTAGCGCGTCCAGCCGTGACCTCCTGATCCTGTGCGCTGCTGCCGTGGCGGGGGCGCTCAGCATGGTCGGCCTGGCTGCGATCCTCGGCCCGCGGACTTGGCCAGGACCCGAGGCGATCCTGATCACGGGCGCCTTCCTGGTCGGATACCTCAAACGGTACGGGACGCTCGGGGCCGGCGTAGGGTCACAGGTCTACATCGGGCAGCTGCTGGCCTACGGCGCATCCCTACGCCTCGCCGACAGCGGGACGGCAGTGCTCGCCGGCGTCGTCGCGTCGGTCGCCGCTATCGTACCGCGGGTACTCAGCGGCCCTGCTGAGCGGCCGGTATCGCCGCCTGTCGGTGGGCCACTCGAACTCGGTGGCCCTGCTCAGCAAGCCCGCGAGCTACGCATGGGGCTGCAGGCGGCGCTCGCAGCGATGGTCATCGTCCTGCTGAGCGACGCGTTCCACCTTGAGCAGTCAGCATGGGCCATCACGGCGTGCACATACGTCATCGCGGCATCGACCGCCGGCACGCTCGACCGGGTCCGACGCCGGATCCTGGGCACGCTCGTCGGTGTCCCGCTTGGACTGATGCTCCTGCCGGTTGCCCCCTACGCACCACTCGTTCTCTAGCTAGCGGCGGCGCTCGCGATGGTCATCTACGCCATGGCGCTTCCCGAACGCTATGACGTCGCCTGCGGGGCTTACGCGTTCACGCTGATGGTGACGTTGGCGGCCACCGGAGAGCGCTCGACGCTGCTTCTCGCCGCGCGAGCGTGGGAGACCTTGATCGGTGGTGCAATCGGTCTCGCGACCGCGCTGATCGTCCTACCCCTGCGTCCGCGGCGGAACGTCAGATCCTGAAAGCGTCATCAAACCCGATCCCTCCCGGCGTTCAAAAAGTTCAGTCTCTCGCCACTCGAGACACCATCGCTACCGTGATCAGCCAGCCCACGCCGATAAAGATGGCTGCCGAGATCGGCCGGGTCGTCAGATCAGGCATCATCAACAACGGCCTGGGCCAGAGTCCGGTTCTGCGGGGGGCAGCGGGCGACCTCGACCGAACGACACGTTCTCGAATCTGCACGGGTGGTCGCGCGAGCCGAGCTATGCAGTGCCGGTCTGCGGCTGTTCGGCAGCGCGGACAGGCACGATGCAGGGGAAGTTCGTCGACGATCGCCCAACGCTTCCCGCCAAAACATCTGAAAATTCCGAATTTTCAGCGCGAACGAGCGCGATTTGTAAATGACTGACTGTCGAAAATTCTAAATCCTCCCAGTCTTGAACTGTTTCTGGCCCAGCCCAGTTCTTAGAAGATGACACGCCGTGGCCCGATTGCAGTGGGGGACCTGCAGCCCATCGGTGCGGCCCGGCCTCTCACGGTCGCTCGGCGCGGTGATCCCCTGTCATCCTGGGTCACGATCTCGCTGTCCTGCTTTTCTACCCTCACGCTGCTGGCCACAGGCGCATCATGGCTTGCTTCTGGCAGGGGTTGGATCTCGCCCATATCGACGGGCAGCACGCCATCTGTCGTGCCCGTCGAAGCGCCACCTCCTGTCGTCTTTCCGTCCTGGGTAGAGGTCCCGCACCTGACCGGGCCGCTATCGACCCGAGACGATCCGGATGCCTCACCACCTGCGGATGGACCGCGCTCCTTCCTGGATCCGGACCCGGCGGACACGACGGAGCAGCCGGGATTCCTGCCGCCCCGCGTCAACCCGCGCCTTCCGCTGATCGGCCGCGCGCCCCTCGACGCGGCGCATCTCGCGCACGAACAGTCGCCCGTTTGGAATGAGCACACCGAACGCCGGGATGGCGGGACATCGGTTCCGCCGCCCGTGGTAGCGACGGTCGAACCGGATTTGTCGCAACAGTCGCAGATTCGAGCCGGGACGGGGCCGACCCTTGCGCCTCTCCTCCCACCCCGATCGGCGCAGATGCATACCCCCACCGAGATCCCGCGTCGTCCCGCCCCGACGATCAGATCCCCGACCACGCACGGAAGCGTGGAGACGCTCACCCCAGATCTATCGCGGCAGGTGGTGGATCGAACGCGCCCGATCACGCCGCCCCACGCCGCAGCTGGTGTGATCGCGCCGATCCTAACCCCCGGACCGACGCGACACACGCGGTCGCTCAGGCGGCCAAGGTCGGCGACGGGAGTC
>NZ_JAKSYK010000148.1:0-283 GCF_022829425.1 Methylobacterium sp. J-072
CCCCACGCAGCGCAAGGAAGGCTTGTTCGGCCTGGCGGCCTTCGGGCTGCTGCTGACCGGGATGTTTCTCAGCCGGTCGTAGGCGCCCACGGCGCTTCAGACCGGAGGAGATATTCCGTCCTCGCCCTCATCCTGAGGTGCCCGGCCAGGGCCCGAATGCGGGGGGCGAGGTGATCGCACCCGCCGACGATATCGAGGCCGCCCTCGGTGGTGCGCTCCGCGCGCTTCTCGGGCACCAGGCAGGCGGCGTGCGGCCGGGTCGCCAGGGCGATCGCCACCATCT